>NZ_JBQENW010000002.1:0-82459 GCF_052044835.1 Bacillus sp. 22475
ATTTCTTCGGTATCATGAAATCGGAATTTCTGTATCGAAAAGAATTTGAAAGTATAACACATTTCAAACAAGAATTAGCAAAGTATATAGAATACTATAATCATAAAAGAATTAAGGCAAAATTAAAGGGTATGAGCCCAGTACAATACCGGGCTCATACCCTAGAGGCTGCCTAATGAAACGACCTGTCTAACTTTCGGGGGTCACTTCATAATTAGATGGCTTTTGTATGTTACTCTATCGTTTCAACTTCACGTGGATTTTTCATCTCTTCCACATATACAACTCTAAATCCGTGATCTTCTAAATCTTTCAATAATGTCTCTAATTCACCGTCGTTAAACTCTTCTCCTAATGTAAACATAATTCTACGAACTAATAAGGCATCATTATCAAAAGTCATCAAACTTTGAATACCAGTGTATTTCTTTAAAACTGTCGATAACTTTTGGATTGCTCCATTATAGTCTTGCGTTCCAATCATGACAGAGTATTTACTAGAGTGAACGCCCCATGCATCCTCTAATAACTCAAAAACTTTTTTATGCGTTAAAATTCCAAGGAAAACCCCTTTTTCGTCAACTACTGATAAATAAGGCAATTTTTTTATTGTAAAAAATACTTTAAAGAAAGAAGAATCTTCTCTCACAAACCCTTCTTTATCATTTAATAATTGCATTACACTCTCGTCAAGTGATCCTTTATATTCTAAAATATCTACTTTATATATATTCCCTAAAAATTTCTCTTTTTTTTCATCTAAAACTGGTACACAACGATACCCCGTTTTATTTAAATGCTCTAACGCTTCCCCTATCGTAATCGAACTTGAGCACAGTAAAACTTCCCTTTTTGGCACGTAATTCCCTTTAATCCTCATAAAAAGCCTCCTTATGTTAAAATACTTTCTGTGCCATAACTATATTATATTTTCAGAAAAAAATAAATGATTTATTTTATTTTTCTGAAAATTATTCATTTTCTTGTCATAATTTATTCATGAATCCTTCACTTGCACTTTCTTCCGCATCCAAAACCCTCCCTCTGAATTCTGAATCACTTCAATGTATCATTGTACGGACCTAATTGTTTTTTAGAAAAGTAATAATTTGTCTCCTTACTTTTCATTAACATATTTCCTTTTATAATTAAAAAATAGGTAGCTATTAGAAAGTAGATTACCCCAAATAACCAATCCAAATTTGTAGCCAGATTGTGTAAAAGAATATACCTCATATATACATAACCAATTGGAACATGTAGTAATACAACCGCACCTAATCCCGGATTATATATTGTTTTAGCTTTTATATTCGCAAAAATACCATGCCATATGAATTGAAAAAATCCCATTAAAATAGGTGCCAACCCAAGCCATATTATATTTTGAAAGAAAACCGGGAGTAAATAAAAAACATACGCAATCAAAATATTTATTACCATAGCAGATTGCGTATTTAATGGATAACGGTCTGGTATATCACTTTTAAATATAACTACATTAAACAGACCAGCAAAATAACCTGGCCAACGATACTCTTCAAATTGATGCACTAAAATGGCCACAAAACTTAAACCTAACAGTACTTTTATTTCACTCATTTCTCCCAAATTCGCGACTAAAGAAACAACGACAACAATAGCGACAACTAACCCTATATCACACCAATGCTTTCTAAAGAAACTAGCCACCTCTATCACCCACTATCTCAATTTTTATAAAAGTAGCGTTCAAATAGGAAATCAATCTGTTTTTCTACAGATGGTACTTTTATATCTGCCCCTGATTCGAGAATTGGCATCATTAATGTGGGAAGAAAAATGGATCCAAATATTTGCACCGTCATCATCATTAAAATTTCCTGATCCGTTTCATTTGTTATCTCGCTCAAAATATTCTTCACTTTACTGAAACCTAGCCTCTTCAAAAAATCCCCATATTCGTATTGAGATGTAAATACCGTAGTTCCCATTGCAATAATCTTCCTAACTAACTCCGGATATTGCCGAATTACTAGTACATAATCCAATAAAAATATTTTTAATCTTTCTTTTGCTGGCACTGTAATATTATCTAAAATAGAAAAAGTGCCTTGAAAGCTAATTAATAAAACTCTAATCGTCTCACTAATTAACTTTTCTTTTGAACCAAAATGATAATTTACTAGCGCTATATTTACATCTGACAATGCCGCAATTTTTCTTATCGTTACCTTTTCAAAACCTTCTTTTTTAATTAATTCCAATGTTGTATTTACAATCTTTTCTTTCGTTGATACGTTTTCATTCCCCCCCAATTTATCTCCCCCTCTAGAATGTATCAGTTAAACAACGATTTAAACATCGTTTAATTTTATGGTATCACTTTCCAATTTTAAAAATCTATTTAATCCTTTCGACATTTCCCTACATTCTCTTCATTCCACACAAAAAGCGTGAAAATGCAAAACTGTTCACGCTTTTTGTATTTGTACTGTTACATACCAGTTTCTGCTTTATATTCCACACATAAAATAGATTTCTAAATACAATTTAAAATTATCCATATGCCCATACATGAAGAAAAATATATTGTAACTTGCTCCAAAAACGGCTAAAATAAGAATAAGAATTTTCTGAATATTCCAAGAGTAGGTGGTTTATATGTCCTTATTACGCTCACATATATGTAAATTTATAATTGGTGTTATTGTTATTTTTGCCATAAGTCCTATTCCAGCTCTTTTTATTACACACAATTACTCTTATCAAAATGGATTTATTAGCATTTTTCAAAACTTCGCACAGCTTTCTTCTATATCAATTCCAAAGGTTGATTGGATGCATGAATCTATCTTTTTCTCAGCAAATCAAATGATACATACCTCTAATCATTCAACACCATTATTCCCTTACATATGGGAAATATATTTTATATCGATTGTTCGTTTTACTTTTACCCTTGCGATCGGATTTTTCATAAGTTTGGGTATCGGCCATTTATTTTTCAAAGTACCTAACTCGTTTAAAAAGTTTACTACTGTATTGAATTGGATACCTTACTCTTTTTGCACTGTAGTATTACAATGTTCAGTCTTATTACTACTTCTATACGTCGCACAATTTATAAACCTTCCTTACTACTCATCTTTTATCATCGTATGTAGTACTTCCATGATTATCGTTATGCAAGCAATAAAAAAATGGATTCCTTTCTTGAAAAACACAAATGAATATGAAATAAAACATGATTCTTTTCTTGTGGATACATTGTTTTTGGCGCTTACTTCGAATCATAAATCAATTTTAGGTTCCATTATTCTTTCATTCGTTTTTATGGAATGCGTTTTTCATACAAGTGGACTGTTACAATTTATCGTTCAATTTGGCGGAAATTCACCCATAATTGTTACAGTCGGCTTATTACTACTCTATATCCCATATAGCATACTTTCTTTCCTTCAAACACTATGGACCACAAACTACTCTAAGCAGCAGTCATACACTTTAACGAGAAGCGTTCCAAAACCTTAATTGAAATAACCCTCTATAATCTAAAAGTAGGGGGTTATTCCTTTTGTATAGCGGACAAAATAACAGCAAATTCAAAAACTATTACAGAAACATACCAATATTTGCCCTTTTCCTTTGACTATTCTTTTCATTTAGATTTATTATAAAAGTATAACATAATTGCAGGAGGTGACATCTTTATTCCAAACCTTGGAATGGAGAACACACTTGGACATATTAAATATTTTTCTCATCTTTGTACTTATTCTTATTTCTGGCTTTTTCGTTGCATCAGAATTCGCTGTTGTAAAAGTACGAAAAAGTCGAATTGACCAACTTGCAAATGAAGGTAATAAACAAGCTTTAGCTGCAAGAAGCGTCCTATCTAATTTAGATGTTTATTTATCAGCTTGTCAGCTCGGGATTACGATCACTTCTTTAGGGCTTGGTTGGCTTGGTGAACCGACTGTGGAACATATACTACGACCGCTCTTTGAAAAAATTAATATTACTGGAACAATGGCTAACACTTTATCTTTTGTTATTGCTTTTAGTGTTATTACATTTTTCCACGTTGTATTAGGTGAGTTAGTTCCAAAGTCTTTCGCAATTCAAAAAGCAGAAGCAATCACACTCAAATTTGCAAGACCTCTTATTTTATTTGATAAAATTATGTATCCATTTATTTGGTTACTCAATAGTGCAGCTATATTTTTCACAAAACTACTCGGATTAGAACCTGCCAAAGAAAATGAACTTGCTCATTCTGAAGAGGAATTGCGACTCATTTTAGGTGAAAGTTTTAAAAGCGGTGAAATAAACCAAACCGAATATAAATATGTAAATAACATTTTTGAATTTGATGATCGAGTTGCGAAAGAAATAATGGTTCCTCGTACCGAAATGATTTGCTTATCTACTGAAAATACGTTAGAAGAAAATATGGATATCGTCGCAACTGAAAAATATACACGCTATCCAATCATTGAAAAAGATAAAGATGATATCATCGGGATGATCAATACGAAAGAAGTATTCCATGATCAAACGAAAGGTATTTATAAACCACTTGAATCTTATATACATCCTGTTTTAACAGTATTTGAAACAGTTCCAATTCGTAAAACGTTAGTCCATCTTCAAAAAAATCGCGTTCAGATGGCAATCGTTATGGATGAATATGGTGGCACTGCCGGACTTTTAACGATGGAAGATATTCTTGAAGAAATCATTGGAGAAATTCAAGATGAATTCGATGCGGATGAATCACCTATGATTGAAAAGCGTACACCTAAGCTTACTGTTTTAGATGGAAAGGTGCTCATTTCTGAAGTAAATGATATGTTTGGCCTACATATTGATGATAGTGATTTAGATACAATTGGAGGATGGCTTCTCTCTCAAGCAGTTGACTTAAATATTGAAGCTGGTTATTCCATTGAATATGCTGGTTTTCAATTTAAAGTATTAGAACTTGATGGACATCAAGTCAAAAAAGTTGCTGTACATAAACTAGATATTAAAAAGGAGCTATAAAGTGACTGTTTTATTAACAATTTGTATCATTGCCTGTTTCCTTGTTTCATTTCTCGCCTTTATTTATCCCATTATCCCTGGCATACTTGCTGTCTGGGCTGGATATTTAATTTACCATTTCGGTATAAATGGAGGAGAATTAACAACTTCTTTTTGGATTATTCAAGTCATTTTCACTCTTTTCATTTTCGTCGCTGATTTTATTGCAAATGGATATTTCTTAAAAAAATACGGTAGTTCTAAATGGGGCGAACGTGTCGGAATGATTTCTATCATTGTCGGATCGTTCTTCTTCCCACCATTCGGACTTATTATCATACCGTTTTTATCAGTATTTATAACAGAACTAGTGCATAAAAAAGCGCCAAAAGATGCCTTTCTAGTTGGAGTCGCTACTGTAGTTGGTTTTTTAAGCAGTACAGTAGCGAAAGCAATTCTCCAAATCATTATGATTGTCATCTTCTTGTGTTATATCATATTTTAACCATCCCGACTTCGGGATGGTTTTTTAATATGCAATACCTACTCGACTATTTTCATATATGTTTTTCTTACATAGATCCCATGCAAAGTGTGCTGTATCACCCACTGTAATTTTTGATCCACCTTCTGGCAATATATCTTTTTCAGTTCGATATACCTCTGTCGCCTCACCGTCTATTAAATGTGTCGGACAAACAACTGTCCAACATAAATTATTACTATTACTTAGTACCTTATATGCAGCCAAATGATCTTCTGCTGCTGTTGTCGTTTTCCTTTTTGATTCCGTTGATTGAAAACGATATAAATTTAGATCCGTTCTTGCTTGTAAAATACCAGCTGTTCCTATTGTTATGATCTTATGAACCCCTTCTTCTTCCATTTGCTTAATAATTTGTGGCATACTCTTCGCTAATGTTCCATTTTGATCCGTTCCAAGTGCACTAATTACTATATCGCTTCCTTCTATCGCTTTTTTTATATCATTTTCGTTCAATACATTACCTTCTATCACTCGTAACCTTTCATGTTGTATTTCTATTCTATTTAAATCACGCGCTAATGCAGTCACTTCAGCTGAATCCTTTAATGCTAAATTAATTATGTTTGAACCTACTCGTCCTGTTGCTCCCAATATACATACTTTCATTTGTTTTCCCCCTCTTTCATTCTCTTTCTATTTTTCAATAATATCAATCAATTTACAACAAAAAAGCTTCCTCATATATGAGAGGAAGCTTTATTATTACTTTATTTCTTCTCTTTAGAATCAGTAGACTTCTCGGTTCCGCTTGTTTCTTTATCCTTTTTATCCTCTTGTTGTGTTGTTGTGTCGTCTTCTTTCTTCTTGTCCTCACCTTTACTACAACCTACCATTAATAAAGAACTTGCAAGTGCCATAGCAGTTAATGATTTAACCCATTTGTTCATTTGCGTTTCCTCCCTGTGATAGAATATGTACAACCTCATATTACTCTCTATTTTTAAAGGAGAGATTGAAAAACAGTAAATATACGGTAAATTTTTGTAAATTTTCTGATAACAAAACCTAATTTAAATTTACATATTTCATTTCCAATCGATACACAATAAAACTAATTTTTTTCTCTAAATGGACATAAAAAAACTAAGGCGCATACCATTCCGCCTTAGTTTCTCATGCAAACTTTTCATTTTCATATAGATGTGTAATCTTATATTCCTTCTTCATAACATATTGCCACACACTATAAGCGTAACGGTTCATTTTCAGGAAACAATTCTCCAAAAATGAGCGGAACTCCGGATTAGCAACTTCCACTGCAACTTGAGCAAACTTTAGAGCTAATCGTTTTAAGTGCGCAATATAACATGTTGCAATATGAATATCCCCTGTATATTTACTAACTGTTTCCTTTTCCATTTCATGCAAACCAAACTCCGTTGTTTCACAGGTTATATGCTGCACATTCTCTCCTTCTTGAAAATTTACTTGTTCATTATATGCTTGTAACATATATGGTAAATGGTGCTGTAATAGATTTTTTAATTCTTCGTCTCTGACCTTTCCAGCATACTCTCCAACCTTGTATATTAGCATATAACTATATCTCATTAATTCTTTCATACAATCCATGAAAGTGCCTCCCTTCTCTAGGGTCTATATGTTATAAATATGATGCTAAAACATTCGCTATTCTTGCTAAAAACCAATCCCATCTACTAATTTTCTCAAAATCTTCTTCAGAAAATCGTTTTGATTTATGAAAGTCTACCTTTAATCGACTCCATACTTCATCAACAACTGTTTTATCATATATGATACAGTTAGACTCACAATTTAAATAAAAACTTCTATTATCAAAATTCGCTGTCCCAATATCAACAATTTCTCCATCAATGATTGTTACTTTCCCATGAAAAAATCCATTTCGATATTGATAAATCTCCGCTCCAGCATGTAACATATCTTTCAAATATGGATAGGCAGCTTGTTTTAACAATATGGCATCACTTTTAAATGGCACGAGAATTTTCACATTAACACCACGATTTAATGCAGCTTTTAACTCTTTCACCATTTCTTTACTTGGTACAAAATATGGTGTAGCGATAATTAAAGACTTTTTAGCCTTTTTTAAAAGTGCCCCATACTTTTCCCATAAGCCTTTTCCATCTGAAAATAAATATTGATATTTCACATTCCCTAATGTAGGTATACTTTCATGTATAGGCATTTTTTCTCCTGTATCTTCTTTCCAATCTTCGGCAAACTTTCTTTCCATATCCGCTGCACCCTCACCATGGATGCGCACGTGATAATCACGCCATGGCCCAAACTTTGGATCTTGTCCAAGGTACTCCTTTCCGATATTAAAGCCACCAACGTATGATACCTTTCCATCTATCGTAACAATACGTCTATGATTCCGTTGATGCAAAGAATAGAACATATTTTTCAGTTTCGGTTTTTTACTAAATGTAAACTTCACACCGTTTTCTTTTAATCGGCTAATTACCTTTTTCTTCAGCTTATATCCGCCTACCCGATCGACTGACAATTTCACTTCTACTCCGCTAGATGCTTTTTTCTCTAATAACTGTAAAAACTCTTGGCTTATTTCGTCTTTTCCTACAATATAAAAATGGATATATATATACTTTTCTGCATCGTTTATATCGTCAAATAATTTTCTATATAACTCTTCACCGTTCGTATATAGTTGAAATTCACCTAATCGAACTTGTCCTAATTCATATTCACTAGCCATTTCCTTCCCCATTTCCACATCGATGTTCATCCAAATGAATACACCTATTAAACAAAGGATTATAGCGAAAAAGTGCTTCATGGATAAATTCCTTTCTCCACTTACTGTTATTTCTATATCTTCCCTTTTTTATTACATTATCATTCAAGAAAATATGTCATTGCATGATATATGTCCATATCAAACAATAGCTCATTTGCATATTGTATGTTGTATCTTAAAATAAAAGGAGGAAATAACAATGGGCTTCGCACATGGTAATGGATTTGCGCTATTAGTCGTATTATTTATCCTCTTAATCATCGTCGGTGCTGCTTGCTTCTGCTAAGTAGCTACTGTCATATGATATGTGGATGAAAAAACTATAAAAGCGGACACCTATTTTTAGGTGTCCGCTTTTCATTTTAAAACCATTTCCGCCTGCTATTGTAACTTAAATGGCTAAACATTTATCTCAAAAGGTTAACAATGTGGCTACTTTCTTACTCTCTGCCTTACGTATATGACGCTGCTCTGCACGTAACACTGCAATACGATGTAATTCTTTCTCTTCTTCTGTTTCAGGGATAACACGCGGTACTGGAACTGGATTATTTTCCTTACTAAGTGCAACAAAAGTAACGAATGACGTTGCCGCTATACGCTTCTCACCTGAAATTAAATCTTCAGCCACTACCTTCACAAACACTTCCATCGAAGTTCTTCCCGTCCAAATTACGAAAGATTCATAACTAACACAATCTGAAGAACGAACAGGATGTAAGAAATCAACCCAGTCCATAGATGCTGTGACACATTCCTTTCTCGAATGTCTGGATGCTGAAATAGAAGCAACCATATCCATCTCCGCTAATATCTTCCCACCAAATAGCGTGTTATGATCATTTAAATCTGTTGGGAAGACTCGGCTCGTTTTGAACACCCTTGACTCATTGGCTGTTTTCCCCTTTACTTCTGTCATTGTTATCACCCCTTTAATGATCTATCCCTAATATTTCAATAATCACTATACTAAATGAACTACACGCTTAATATTAACAACATTCAGAACTTTTAGTCCACAAAAAAGAACCGATTTTATCAATCGGCTCCTCTAAATACATATTGTTCTTTCGGCTGTTCAACTTTATTCCATTTTGTTACTTCTAATACAGGAATATTTGCATGAAACGGCTGATAAAACTCAGTAGTTATCTCTCCTTCTACTTGAATCCAGTCATCATTATTCCACTCTACGCCTTCTGGCTTTTTCACTAACATACCATACACACCAGAATCTGCTACGCAATGTATAATACCGAAACGGAATAAGAAGTATTGTTCTTTTTTAGAAGAATCATCCCTAAAAACAAACCCTTTAAAAGATAATTTTTTCCCAGTAAACTCGCCAGGATAATTATAAATTGTTTCCATACCCTTTAGGAAGTCTTCATCATTCAAATTAATATTGTCTTTCGTAACAAACTCTTTCTTCCCTTTTTCCATTACACCACGGTATCCTTCTTTTCCGTAATAAATGCTCGTATCAGGTCTTAGAAATTGTCTTGTCATAAATGGATCCTTACTTTCTGCTTGTGCAACAGGAAAGTGAAATCCTTTCGCTTTAACAATATCCGAATCTAACGTCGCAATTGGGAAAAATAACCCTGAGATAATTGGAAAACAAAACAAGGAGTACGAAAATGCTTTTTTCCACCATGTATTCTCATCTTTTGAATGATCATGCCCGCAATGGCTATGGTCACAACTGCAATCATTTTTCTCTTTTTCCTTTTGGTGCTCTTTTTGGAAAACGACGATAATTTGTATAATCGTTAAGAAACCTAAAATAATTGCTGCTGTTGTTGATAAATAGGCATACTTCATATTGATATACTTCGTAATGTTACCGGAAATATGAAGCTGCGCAATTAATATTGTAAAACCTAATAATATATATGCTCGAAACATAACCTACCACCCCATCGCATAAATGAGTAGTGAGCTTGCATAAACAACAAGAGTAACTGTAACTATAACAACAATTACAAATTTCGTTTTAAATGTCGCAAGCATCATAAACATATTTTTAATATCCACCATCGGTCCGTAAACGAGGAACGCGACAAGTGAAGCTGTTGAAAACGTACTTTGGAACGAAGAAGCGATAAATGCATCTGCCTCTGAACAAAGTGATAATATATAAGCAAGTCCCATCATAACAGCTGATGAAGAAAACGGACCTTGTCCAATAGCAAGAAGTGTTGAAGTTTGTACAAACGTTTGTACCGCTGCTGCAATTAACGCACCTAGTACTAAATATTTTCCCATTGAGAAGAATTCCTCAACAGCGTGTGTACATACATCCCACATTTTTTTACGTAACGGACGCTTATTATTCACTTCTGGGAAGTGATCATCTCTTAATTGATGTTCTTTAAACATAAAGGATAATATAATTCCAACGATAATCGCTACGATAATCGCTACAATAGAACGATACCATACCATGTGCATACTACTCCCAAAGGCAACGTATGTTGCAAATAAAACAACTGGATTAATAATTGGACCAGTTAACATAAATGCAATCCCTGCGTATGGTGGAACGCCTTTTCCGATTAATCGTCTTACAATCGGAACAATTCCACATTCACAACCTGGAAACAACATCCCTAAAAAAGTAGCTAATAAAACAGACAGAAATCGGTTCTTCGGCATCCATTTAGCCACCATATCTTCTGTCACGAACATTTGAATGAATCCTGAAATAAATACACCAATTAGCACAAACGGAAGTGCTTCGATCAATATGGAGATAAAAATTGTATTCATTTGCAGGAATGCTTTCGGTAATTGAAACAATTCCATGATGTATTTCCTCCAACTTTTCATTAACAATATGTAATTTTAACCCCATTTCATTAATTGGACAAGGATTATATGGCATACATACCCTTTATATACATTACATTGTACAAGTTATATTCTATTCAAAATTTGAGATTTCATAGCAAAAAAGCTGCTCTAGCGTAGTTATATAACTATGCTAGAGCAGCTTTTTTATCGTTAAAAGTAACGTTTCTTCCAAAAAACAAAAGCTAACGTGAAAGATAGTGTTACACATATGATGAGTACAATTACAAAACCGTGGGCTTCCCCTTCAAACGGAACCTTTACGTTCATTCCAAAGAAACTAGAAACCATCGTCGGTAAAGATAAAATGATTGTAATTGACGTTAACAGTTTCATAACACTATTTAAATTATTTGATATAACGGAGCTAAAAGTATTCATCATTCCACTTAAAATGTGACTATATATTTCTGCCATTTCAATAGCCTGCTTATTTTCAATTAATACATCTTCTAATAAATCTTGATCGTCTTCATACATTTTTAAAAATGTACTATTACGCATTAACTTTTGAATTACAATTTTATTAGCCTTTAATGACGTTGTAAAGTATACTAAACTTTTCTCAAGGCCTAACAATGTGAAGATCTCTTTATTTTTCATTGACTGATTTAATTGATGCTCTAAATCAATTGTTTTTCGATTTATTTGCTTTAAGTATCTTAAATAATAAGTAGAAATCGTATATAAGAGCTGAAGTGCAAAGCGCGTCTTCTTAAACGTATAAAATTCTTTAATACGTTGATTAATAAAACGTTCAAAAATTGGATTCTCTTCTAAGCAGATTGTAACAAAACAATCCGGCATCACAATCATACCTATTGGAATCGTGTCATAAATCGAATTTCCTTCTTCGTCATGTCTAACTGTCGGAATATCCACGATAATTAAAGTATTATTGTCTTCCTTTTCAATACGAGAGCGTTCTTCATCATCCAAAGGGTCTTTAATGAAATCTAAGTCTACATTTAAAGTTTGTACTAGATATTGAATTTCTTCTTCTGTTGGATGAAGTACATTAATCCAGCACCCCTTTTGCATTTCCTCAATCTCTTGTAGTTTTCCGTTTCGGTCTGTTAAATATATATTTAACATACTATCACCCCGATTCTTTTTACATGTAGGAATCTACCTCTCTTAAATCACAGTTTTTAAACCGCCATTCTCAGCATATGAAACATACGTTTAAATTTCAATAGAAAAATTATTTTGAAAACGTTTTTATAGGAAAAATATTATAAAGTGAAACTTTAATCAGTGGGTGGCTTCATCCCCCACTGATTATTAGCCCTCACAAATCGGGCTTTTACGGGCTACCCGCCCCCAACCAAACTTCTTTTCTTTCGCTGAATTTTGAGGTGAGGGTCTCACTGCCCGTTAAAGCGGGATAAACATAGAAAAAGACAGAGTGCTCTCTGCCTTAAAAGCTTATGTTGCCTTTATAACATATTTAGAAAGCATCCACAAGTTAAACCCGACTGAAATCGTATAGCCAGCGTATGTTGAAATGATAAAACTTACATAATCGAAATACGGAAGCAATACAATATTTAAAACTATCTTCACAATAATTCCAATCACTAGTCCTAGCACCGTCTTCTGCTGTTGATTGATTCCTTGTAGCATAGCAGCCGTTACTGTAAAAAGAGAAAATAGTATGCAAGCAGGAGCATAATACTGTAAAATGATTCTCCCCATCTCTGGATCATTTCCAGCACCGAATAAAAGAGTATATACAGGTTTGGCTAACACCATCATTCCAATTGCCGCCGGTACCGTAATTGCTACTACTAATACATTTGTTCTCGTAAAATGTTTGTACAATAGCTTCGTATTTCCTGCTGTGTAAGCTTTCGTCATCTCTGGTACGAGAGACATACTAAAAGCTGTCGCAACGGATACCGGGATAAGCACAACCATTTGAACAAGACCAATTATCGCATTAATTTTTTCCGCTTCTCCTTGCATATACCCTATTTGTATAAGTAGTTTATTAATTGTAAATGTATCAATCGTCTGATACAACGGAATTGCTAAGCCCACCACAACAAAAGGAATAGAATATGTAAAGAGCTCCTTATACAATGAGAAAAAAGATTTCGTTGTTTGTGGTATACTTTCCATCTCTTTTTTCTTTAAGTGCCTTCTCCTTCTTATATAATACGCACTTAAAACAGTTAATCCACCTACAGCTCCCATAAATGCACCGAACGTTGAAATACCAACCGCTAGCGAAACAGAAGCTTTTAAAACATATAAAACGACAAAGCTTCCTATTAAAATGGTTAAAACCCGAAAAAATTGCTCTACAACTACACTTAATGCAGAAGGCCCCATCGATTGGAATCCTTGAAAAAAGCCCCTTAATAAACTCATTACTGGCACAAGTATTAACGCAAAACTTACAATTCGAATATTAGTAGTAACCGCTCCTACACTATTTCCCGTTTGATCATTCCCATCGATGACAAGTTTAGCTAAATGCGGAGCTAGCATATATAACGTAAAACACGAAATGACTCCCATTATAAACATAAACACGATTCCACTTTTCAACACTCTCTTAACCGTATGATAATCATTCAGTTGATCATATTTTGATACCATCTTTGAAACAGCAAGCGGTAATCCCATTGTTGCTATACTGAGCATGATGGTATAAGGACGATATGCATATGTGTATAGAACGTAACCACTCGTACCGACCATCGCTGTAAATGGTATAACATATATAAACCCTAACATTTTTGATATCATCGTTGCCATCGTTAAAAATATCGTTCCACGTATAAACGGTGACCCTTTCATCACATTCCTCCGCTACGCTTTATTATTACACATTATGGACAACTCCTTTTCTTTAGAACCGAAACAAACAAAAAAAGCCAATGAATTATCATTGACTTTAACGCGCTGCTTTTTTCTTTTTGAAATACTTTAAACCAAAGTATAGAGCAATAAAAAGAACAGCTCCTATAATTATGTAATGTGTGTAATCAGATGCATACTCTTTAATTTGTCGCCAATTCCCACCAAGTTTTTCACCTAAGTATATAAATAGAATTGACCACGGAATGATTGCTACAACCGTATAAAGTGTAAATAGTTTTAATGGCATCTTAGCTAGTCCTGCTGGAATAGAGATCGCATGACGTACTACTGGGATAAAGCGCGCAGAAAATATTACGCCTGCTCCATAACGTTTAAACCAACCTTCTGCTATGTCTAAATGATGTTTATTAATAAGTAGATATTTCCCGTATTTCTCTACAACCGGACGCCCTCCGTAGTATCCAAGCCAGTATAAAAAGATTTGTGCTAAAGTACCACCAATCGTTCCGGCGATAACTGCACCAACAAAACTAATTTTACCATTCGCTACTAAAAAGCCAGCATACGAAAGTACAATTTCACTTGGGATTACTTCAATCATTAAAGCAAGAGCTACTCCAAAGTAACCTAAGCTTGCAAAAAATTGCAATAACTGATCTATTATGTTTGCTAACATGTTCTTTTTTATCTCCTTTTTTCTTCACATACCATCCCATTATTACATAAAGGCTGCAATCTGCCAATATCTTCATTTTAACAATATGTACAATTCAAGCAGGATTAATCTATTAATTTCTCTTTCTGCGGGTCTTTCATGTAGGCAAACATCTCTTTAATTTGATTTTCTGTATTTCTAGCAATTGATAAATTAGGCAATTCATTTTCACCAAAAAACTCCACCTCTTCTGTTTCAATGCTAGTTTTCTTTTCTCCACCAATAATCTCGCATCCAATGAAAATCTTATATACATGCGTCGCCGATGGAGATGGTTGATGTTTTTCTTTATCAAATATAGCTAGTAACTTAAAATGATCTACCTCATAACCTGCCTCTTCGAAAACCTCTTTTGCTGCAACTTCGGTTGGCGTATAACCGACATCAGCCCATCCACCTGGCAATGCCCATTTCCCATCGCTTTTTTCTTTCACAAATAATAACTTTTCATTTTGAAAAACAACCGCTCTTATATCAACTTTAGGTGTTTGATAGCCTATCTCACTTGCAAATAATTTCTCTACGACTTCCCAATCTGTTTTCGTGTAATGTGACATCATTGAAATAGAAATATCTCGTAATTGCTGGAAACGCTCAATATCATACACATCCTTAGAATACGTTAAACCCGCTTGAGCTATAGATTGTATTTGTTTTACCCAATCAATCCATTTAATCGTCATATATCCGCATCCCCATTCTCTATCAAATATATTACTTCATTTTTATTGATACATCTTTATTATACAAAAAAAGAGATTGATAACGTTTCAATCTCTTTCAAAATTAATCCAATTCATGTAAGTGGTCTTGTATATACTTTCTTCTCTTATTTATATATTCATAAATCATATCAGCCTCTTGATCAAATGTTTCTAATTTTTCTTTCATGTATGGATCTTGTAGTAAATATGGACGAATCAATTCACACAACCCTTCTACTTTCGGCCTCATAAACGAAACTGTAAATTGATCTTCTAATATTTCTTCTAAAATACTTCGATACTGCTTTCTAAATACAGGTATGTCTAGCAATCTTGCACTTAACGTATTATACCCTTGAATGCGAATATATTCATGATTAAGTGGTCTCCCTTGTACATCTCGCCCCCAAGTCGCATCATAATCCCACGGTATAACTTCAAATAAATTTGTTTCATCGTTATGATATAGTGCATAGTTATGAACGAAACCATCAAAGTTTTGCGTAAAAATAACTCCTGCTAACCATCGTAAATATTTATCTACATGTAGAAACTTCCCAATTTCTTTTTCATAGGCTTCCCTCGTCAAAGTATTCGCTTGAAATACAAATTCACTCAGTTGTTCTTCACTATTTTTATTCGAATATTTAAATTCATAACCCGCAAAGAGCTCTGTCTTAACATCTTTATCTCGTTCACTCATTAATGAAAAATTCGCATCATCATCTATCGCATAATAAATAGAACCACTCGGTAATCCTCTATTTTTCAAAAAATTTTCATCAACCGATTCTAACTGTAAATACACACCTTGAATTTGACCATTAATTTTTATAAATACATGTTGTGATTTTGGCGAAAGTACACCAATATCATGAAAAAAATCTAAAGATAATTTATTTCGTATGAGAGACGGATCCATAAACTCCGAATTCAAATGAAACTCTTTCGCACCTTGAAATTTTTTAGGCTTATAAAACATAACATGATAAGACTTTTTCTCAAATTCGCGAATATGAGCTCCTCGGTATACGATATCAATATCATACTTCTTTTTTCCATAAGTTAATTTTGCTGGCACTGGACTATCTGACCAAATGTCCTTTTTCAATTCCACTAAGTACATTGGATGAACAAAAAAATCATATGAAGGCAGCATGTTTTCTCATCCCTTCTCAGTTCTCTTCCTTCAATGTATGCGCCTTTTCTTGTCCATACATCCGCAATCATCTATTTATATAAAATTACACTCTTGTCCTGTTCAGAAAGATGCCTACATACATATCATGTTAAGGAAAAAGAATACCTTTTCACTTTAATACATGATAAGGAGGATTTCTATGAAACGTGATATTAGAAAAGCTGTCGAAGAAATCAAAAGTGCTGGAATGGAGGATTTCTTACACCAAGATCCAAGTACTTTTGAATGCGATGATGATAAATTCACTCATCATCATTGTACAACTGGATGTAAATGTACAACTGGGGGTAAATGTCCAAGAACAAGATGTACTCGCGTGAAACATTGTACGTTCGTTACAAAATGTACGCATGTAAAAAAATGGACATTTGTTACGAAATGTACACGTGTACGTGTTCAAAAATGGACGTTCGTTACGAAAGTAACGCGTAGAAAAGAATGCGTATTAGTTACAAAACGTACTCGCAGAAAACATTGTACATTCATTACAAAATGCATACGCTTTGAAAAGAAATTTTTCTGGACAAAACGAAGTTTCTGTAAAAAATGCGAATTCTTCCCTAACAGACACGGTCACTCTTGCGATGATTCATGTGATCATGGTAAAGACTGTCACGATAGCGGACACAAATGGAATGATTGCAAAGGCGGACATAAATTCCCATCTTGCAAAAATAAGAAATTCGATCACTTCTGGTATAAAAAACGTAACTGCTAGTTTTTATACCACCCAAAAAAGGCCGTTTTGCGGCCTTTTTTACATTTATTGAAAGTGACTTATATCTGCAAATTGTTTCACTTTACCAATACCCTCTTCAAATTCTATTATGCTCAAACTGGCACTATGCATAAATGGATCATCCCACACATTTTCTATTTCAATTCCCGCGAAATGCCCTACAAGTAATTTTGCTGCTGCCGCATGAGAAACAATCAATATGTTTTGTCCTTTATGCTGCTCTAAAAGAAGCTGCATCCCTTCAATTACTCTTTCATAAACGGCCTCAAAATTTTCGCCTGATGTTGACTGAAAAAGATGTGGCTCATTCCAAAACAGATGTACTTCTTCTGGAAATTGCTTTTCTATATCCGCGATTGTTTGTCCTTCCCATATACCCATGTTGATTTCATAGAAATGCTCATCCGCTATAATGGGTATATCACGTTCCCCCTTTATTAACTCTGCCGTATGAAGTGTTCTTTCGCTCGGACTACTATAGATCGCATGGATTGGTAAATCTTTCATTCGATTCCCTAATTGTTTCGCCTGAACTATACCATTTTCAGTTAAAGCAGAATTTTTCCGTCCCTGCATTCGCTTCGCTACATTCCACTCTGTTTCACCATGCCTTGTTACATATATAGTTGTTTTCATTTCTTACTCCCCCTCACCATGTTGGTCGTAATTCCCACGGTTCAACTCTCCCTACAATCCACTCCGCTCGTTTACTTTCAATCCCTTTTATAACTCCATCAGCTATCTCTTCATGAGTAAGCCATCTTCCATATGTATCTTCTAAAATAAAACCTAAAATAATTCTATGATAAATACATCGCGTACTCCCTATTTTTTGTGCAGGCATACGTGATGCTTTACTACCTAAAATATGAAATAAACTATATGTTTTAGACGACAAATCTAGTTCTTTACAAATATTTGATAGTGCATGCTTTGCACTTGTGTGTACCCATGCAACAACTAATGTAATTGGGCCATTTTTCTTAATTGTACTTTTAATAGCTAGCTTTACATCTTCATCATTATGATAATCTAACGAAAGGCATGTAATATTTTCTGGTGCAGAACTCATTCGCTTAACATTTTCTAATTTCACTTCATCTCGCCCGATAATAGAAACATAAAATCCTTTCTCACAAAGCCACATAGAAACTTTCTTTAGCATTCCTGTTCCACCAATTACAAGTGCATGCAAATGCTATCCCTCCCTAATAAAATGTCATATGAGGTTTCTCATCCCTATAATAATTTAAACGGTCTTGCAGTCTCCCTGAATGGAACTCAAATTTATGACCGTCAGGATCAACAAAGTATATAGATTCGCAATCTCTGACATCACGTTCTCTTCCTTGTAAAATATGAACATCATTTTCTTCTAATCGCTGTATTAGACATTCAAAGTCTTCTTGTTCAACAGAAAATGCAATGTGCGTATAAGATTGATGAATCTCATTTCTCGGAATATGTGTCTCTTCATTAAGCGCTATCCATACTCCACATATGTTAAAATACGCCAATTTTCTCCCTTTAACTAATAATTCTCCTTCTAATACTTTTTCATAAAACATAATAGAGTTATCTAAATTAGATACTGAAAAACAAATATGATTGATTCCCCTTAACAACTATAATTCCTCCTTATACAATAAAAGATGAGCGAATATTCGCCCATCTTTTATTGTACTATTTTTTTGTAATATATGCCCATTTATAACTGAAGTCCCCACCAAACGTATGATTAGCAATACCTTTTACAAATGGCTTCTCTAAATAAGCTGTACTTTGTTGGTACGTAGGAGAAATGGCTGCATCTTGACCAATTAAGATTTTTTCAGCTTCCGCAAGTGCATTCCAGCGTGCTTTATCATCTTTTAATAGCTCTCCTTTTGATTTCGCTACTAAATCATCATACTTCGGATTAGAATAATCCATTTCATTAAATGAGCTTCCAGTAACAAACATATCAATATAAGTCATTGGATCTGGATAGTCAGGGCTCCATGCAGATAATGAGAATTCATATTGGAATTTCTTTTCTAAATCTAGCTTCTGCTTGTATGGTTGCTGTTTCAAATTCACTTTAATACCAGGCAAGTTTTTCTCTAGTTCTTCTTTAATAAAGTCGCCTACTTTTTTACGGCTACCGTTATCATCGTTTAGTAATTCAACCGTAATTGTATCTTGGCCAAGCTCTTTCTTCGCTTCTTCCCATAATTTTTTTGCTTTCTCGGCATTATCTTTACTATCACGGAAGTTTTTATTTACAGAGCGGAAGTCTTTTCCATCCGGACCTGTCGTGAATTTTTCAGGTACTAAGAAATATGCTGGCAATGAACCGTCATTTAAAATGACATCAGCAATTCCTTTTTTATCATATGCCAGATCAATTGCTTCACGTACTTTTTGGTTTTTAAATGTTGCATTTTTTTGGTTAAAACGCAAGAAATATATGCGTGGATCTAACTTCGTTTTAAATTCATCTGGCTTATTCTTTTTATATTTATCAACAAATTCAGAAGTTAAAATAACTCGATCTGCTTGATCACTATCATATAAATTTACCCCTGTGCTTGTTTCCTTCACAATACTTACATTAATTTCGTCTAACTTTACAGTATCTTTATCCCAATAATTAGGATTTTTCTTCAACTGATAATTTTGTTCATGTTTCCATTGACTCATTGTAAATGGTCCATTATATACTAATTTATCTGCTTCTAATCCGTATTTATCCCCTTGCTCTTTTACATATTTTTCATTTAATGGGAAAAATGTAGGGAATGACGTAAGCTCAAGAAAATAAGGTGCTGGTTGCTCTAATTCTACTACCAACGTTTTATCATCCTTCGCTTTAACACCCAATTGATCTGATGGTAATTCTCCTTTATTTACTTTCTGTGCATTTTTCACATCAAATAAAATGAATGCATACTCTGCCGCTATTGCTTTATCTAATGTACGTTGCCATGCATATACAAAATCTTGTGCTCGAACTGGATCACCATTTGACCATTTCGCATCACGCAATTCAAATGTATATGTCTTTTTATCTTCACTAATCTTCACATCTTTTGCCATGCCTGGTGTTGGTTTATTATCTTTATCTAGACGATATAAACCTTCCATTGCATTTACAAATACACGGAAAGATACAGAATCCGTTGATTTAGATGTATCCATTGAAGGAATTTCAGCTGTTTCTAGTAAATTTAAAACTTGTTTATCTGCCATTCCCTTATTCGATTCTTTCTTCGTTGTCGAAGCCTTCTCACCATTCCCACATCCCGCAACCAATACACTCGTCGTTAATGCAAGTGCAGCAATTGTTGTTGTCTTTCTCTTCATTCTTCCTTCCCCCAATCTATATGTATAAGTTAAATCCTATTTAATATATTTTATTATACAAAAGATTCTGATTATTTTAAATATTTATTTTTACAAACATAGAAAAAAGCGGTTAGAAATTTCTTTCCAACCGCTTTTTTAAATAGCATTTACTTGTAATCCATCCTCTATATCAAATGGATTTTGAACTTTAAATATTTCTTCCATCATCTTCAAAAACTCTTCTTCAGTTTTAGATTCACCATTAACCGTAAGTGAGTATGGTTCCACTTCACCCAATTTATAATCGACAACAAATTGAATCGCCACCTTTTGTCTTGGCACCTCGGCGTTATATCCTTGGAATTCTACTAATTCTAACCCTTCTGTTCCACGATAATATATCCAACCTGAATTTTGAAAATAATTTTCGAAAGATTCACCTATTGAAAAGAAAGGATATTCATAAAGCGAGCTTGTACGAACCTTTTGAATAACGTCTCGATCAGTCGGAAAAAAGAAATGACTAAAAAATATGCTAGCAACTGCTAAAATAGTAACAATTGTCGCTCCCATTTTGCTCGTTCCGCCGCTATCATTGATTAGATAGTTTTCAACTGATTTATCTTTTATTTCTCTTGCTTTTATTCGGTATATACGTCTTTCCGCAAATTGATAGTATAATCCATTTGCAAAAATCCCCATTCCAAACAGAATAAAAATGAGTAATAAAAACGTCAGAGGCACCATATTAATGATTGGCAACGCTACATTAAATCCCATATAGTACGAAAATGCATCACACGCTACTAATAACAGCATAAATAAAGCAGCTGGTATATAATATTTACGATATCCTAGCCAGCCTATATTGAAAATAGCAGCCCAACCATTCCAGCTCCACCTAGCAATCCGCTTATTCTCAAGCTCCCATTTCCTTTGATAATACGGATATTGTCTCCCTACATATACTTCTAGTTCTTTATCTATTAACGAGCTACCTTCATCTTGTTTATTATCCAAGTTTCGCTGACAACTTGCACAATTTAACTGTTCCTCCTCGCAAGGTTGCCCACAATTTATACATTTCAAAACAATCCCTCTTCCCATCCATACGTCATTTCAAAATACCTTCGTGTTTTAATAACCACTCTTTCCTCCATAAACCACCAGCGTATCCAACAAGCTTTCCACTCTTTCCTATTACTCGGTGACATGGAACGATTATTGAAATTGGATTCCGACTATTCGCCCCTCCTATTGCCCGTACAGCTTTTGTATTTCCAACCTTCTCTGCAATATCTAAATATGAAGCACTTACGCCGTATGGAATAGTATAAAGTGCATCCCATACATTTTTTTGAAATGCTGTTCCCTCAGCAGACAGCATGACCGTAAACTCTTTTCTTTTCCCTTTAAAATATTCATCTAACTCATTTATACATTGTTCTATCATTTCATTTTTATTTTCTTCTTTTCGTTCATCAACAAATATAACAGACGTAATTCCTTCTTGATTCGCTGAAATTTCAAGCAAACCTACTTCGCTCTCATAATAAGCCTGGTACATATGCCATCCTCCAATTCAGTTCATATTAGTCATTGTAACACGAATAAACAAAATTTTTCGTATAAGCGTTTTATTAGAGAAACAAAAAAGAGAATGGTAAAATATAAGAAAATTCACTCAAGGAGGCTATTTGATGAATTCCAAGCTTTTTTCACCTTATACAATTAAGAACGTTACACTAAAAAATCGTATCGTTATGTCGCCTATGTGTATGTATTCATCAGGGAGTGAGGATGGCCGCGTTACGAATTTTCATCTCATTCATTATGGAACTCGCGCTGCTGGCCAAGTAGGTTTAGTTATGGTTGAAGCAACTGCGGTGTTAGCTGAAGGACGAATTTCTAACAAAGACTTGGGCATTTGGGATGACAACCTAATTGAAGGCTTACATAAAACGACTACTTTTATACATGATAACGGTGCAAAAGCTGCCATTCAACTCGCTCACGCCGGAAGAAAAGCTGAATTAGATACGAATGCTTTCGCTCCTTCTGCAATTCCTTTTAATGATACGATGAAAATACCAGTAGAAATGAATATACAACAAATCAAAGAGACTATATTAGCTTTTCAGAAGGCCGCGTTACGTTCAAAACAAGCCGGATTTGATGTTATCGAACTACATGGCGCTCACGGTTACCTTATCAATGAATTCCTATCACCACTTACTAATAAACGAACAGATGAATACGGCGGCTCACCTGAAAACCGTTATCGTTTCTTACGCGAAATCATCGACTCTGTAAATGAAGTTTGGGACGGACCAATATTCGTTCGTATTTCAGCAAATGATTATCATCCTGACGGGCTAACAGTTCAAGATTATGTTCAGTATACAAAGTTGATGAAAGAACAGGGAATAGATTTAATCGATTGTAGTTCTGGTGCAGTTGTACCAGCACATATTGATGTGTATCCTGGTTACCAAGTACAATATGCCAAACATATTAAAGAGCATACTAAGATTGCAACTGGTGCAGTGGGATTGATTACGACTGGGTCACAAGCAGAGCAAATTTTAAATAATAACGAAGCAGATTTAATTTTCATCGGACGTGAATTACTTCGCAATCCGTACTTCCCAAGAATAGCGGCCAATGAACTTGGCTTTGAATTGCAAGAACCTCACCAATATAAGCGAGCACCAGGAAAAATTCATACGAATAAATAAAGCCACGAAGAATATGTAAGACTGAACCTAAAATAATTAAGGATATACTACAGGACAACACATGTTGTTTAACAATGTAGTTTTAAGGTGTATCAACACTTTGCTTGATACACCTATTTTTTATGTTTTTATCACCCATTTATCACTACATTCATTAAGTCAACAAATATGTTATGTCCTTTCTTTTAAAACTGCCCTCTTTACTTTAAGTACAATACTTCACGATTTTTCCACCTAAATAAATTCACTCTCTTAAAAGTGTTATCCATGTGAAAAAATACCACCTTATTAAAGAAAGGCCTTTGATAGTGAGAGTAATAAAATAGATAAATAGAAACAACTTAGTTTATTTCTATTTATCTAACGCAACCGTTGTAGCTTGAAATTATTTATACTTGCTTTAATTGTAATATAAGTTTAGACACAGCACTGTCTAGAAAATATGTAGATTTGCAACGTTAAGAAAGTTTCAGTGAACTAAGGGGATCTAATAAGGTCAATCTCTATATACTAAAATATCATTCTCCTAGTAGGAGTCACTATATCAAAAAAGAAAATAGTAGCTTCGAACACAATTTAGACACAAAACATCCGATTCACAATTAAATATACCATTATGTTAAATGACTAAATAATACAAACGGTATGAAGAGAATTTCTAGTCTTTTCATACCGTTTTACGTTTGTTCTTAAGTTTCATACGAAATTCGTGGAAAGAAAGCAGCATCTATTTTTATAAATAAGGCTCAAAAGTTACCATACCTGACAACGGAAATATTAATGTAACCCTAGTTCCCTTATTAACTTCAGAATCAATGGTAATTTTCATACCTAATTTTGAGCACAGTTTTTCGCATAGATACAAGCCCATTCCTGTACTTTTGCTAAATCTTCTTCCATTCTCTCCAGTAAATCCTTTTTCAAAAACTCTATTTATATCTTTAGTTACTATCCCTACGCCATTATCCTCTATAGTTAATATTACTGAGTTAGTTTTCTTAATTGAGTACATACGTATCATTTGTTCTTTGTTATTTGAGTACTTTATAGAATTTCCTATTATTTGATTAATAATAAATTCAACCCATTTTACATCACTATATACAATCTCATCAATACCCTGTATATCTAATTTTATTCTCTTATGAATAAAATCCCTATAGTTTCTTTTAATTACATTCCTTACTACATTATCAAGATTGATTGGCTTTATCATATAGTCTTTATTCACGTTAGAGCTTCGAGAATAATACAGAACCTGTTCAACAAACCCCTCAATCCGATCCATTTGAGAGTCAATTTTATTCGTTACTTCATTTTGATTATTTTCAATAATAAGCTTTGTAGAAGCTATTGGTGTCTTAATTTCATGCACCCATGTCTCTATATATTCTCTGTAATCCAATTGCATATCTCTATAATAATTTACATTTTCATGCATATCTCTACTTACTTCTTTCAGTATAGCGTTAAGCTTTTTCCCATGTATAAAGTTTGCCTCCTTTACTACCTCTGGAAGTAAGTATTTTTTCTCCAAGTTTTCTAATATACCGTTAATCTCATTATAATAAATTTTACATTTTATAAATTCTATAACCATATATGAAATCAATGGAAAAAACCAAATACAAAAGACAAAGAATATGATAATGAACGGAACATGCGCAGTCAGCAATATACCTGCTAGTATGATATATACCAGTACATTAGATAGTATTACTACTATTTTATCTTTAATAAATTCACCTATATTCATGGCATTATATACCCTAAGCTTCTTCTTGTTGCAATCGGATTTTCTATACCTATCTCTTCAAGCTTTTTTCTTAATCTATTTATATTAACAGTTAAGGTGCTATCATCCACAAAATAATCAGATTTCCATAAAGTTTCTATGAGTGAATCTCTTTTTACAATATTCCCACGATTATTTATTAAGTATGAGAGTATTTTAACTTCATTTTTAGTTAATTCTACAGATTTGTCTTGATAAGTAACTGTTGCATTTGAAAGATTTAAAGTAAAATCCCTATACATTAAGATATGATTCATCTTGAAATCTCCAGATGTTCTTCTTAAAATGTTTGTTACTCTTGCTAATAGTATTTCTGTATTATAAGGCTTTGTTATAAAATCATCTGCTCCTAAATTCATGCTTATTAGTTCATCTACATCACTATCTCTACTTGTAACCATGAATATTGGAACATCTGAAGCTTTACGTATTTCTCTGCATATATAATAGCCATCGAAAACAGGAAGATTTATGTCTAGTAATATAAGGTCTGCATTCTCGCTTTCTATATATTTGATAATATGATTAAAATCTGTGGGAGCCTTTACTTCATATCCATACTTTATAAAAAAATGTTGTAATTCTTCTCTGATGATTTCGTCATCTTCAATCAGAATGATTTTTTTCATGACTTTTCCCTCCCTATACAGAATATAAGGCTATTACATCTTGAAAAACAAGGTGTAATAGCCCTAATGAGCATTATAAAATCAAGTATTACTTTTTACAATATTTTTATACCCGACATATGTCGTGTAGAAGTACCCTACATAAACTACAAGAAATACTAAGCCAGTCATCAATGCGGGTAAAGTAATGTCTGTTGGTTGAATTGCGTTAATAAAATTATTGATTACATAAATTCCAACTATAGAATGAATTAGGGCAAGAATAACTGGTAGACTAAAGTATACGAAAGTTTGAATAAAAATCGTTTTGTCAATCATGGTTCCGTTTGAACCAATTCTCTTCAAAGATTTATATCGATCTATGCTATCACTGGCTTCTGATAATTGTTGAAGAGCTAATACAGCCATACTCGTTATTAGAAATACAATTCCTATATATATCCCAATAAACATTATGATCGTTTTCAATCCCTTACTTTCTGCACGAACTTCATCCTTTGATTTGCCTGATATATATCCAATATTTAATTTCGGGCCATTTTCGTCATAAAAGCCCTTTGCAACGTTATCATATTTTTTATTATATTCTTCTCTATTTCCATCTACATAATTTACATTAAGTACGGATGTACTAATTTTGTGGTCTGATACAAACTCATCATTTATAACGATTGCGAAGAAATTAAGTTGCGCATCAGAAGTGTAAAGATTCTCTTGTATAACTTTAGCGTTTTTTACCAGATAATCTTTTTCTTTAATATTCACCTTATTACTATTTTTTAATCTTTTATTTATCGGAGTAACCAACCGGTTAATATTTGATAAAAGTACAACTTCATTGTTATTTAAAGTAATTTTCTTTTCACCTTTGAGATTTAAAATTTTATTATAATCAGATACTTTAATGATATTCGCACCGCTATACCTATAATCTTTAAATACTTCTGGTATTAAGCCCCCCACTTTCATCTCTGTTGAATATACATTATAAGATACATATTTTTCGTTATTACTTAGTTTAAAATTTGATTTGTCTAATACGTCTTCTATAGTGTAACTTTCATCCCTATTCACCAACACAATACTGGCATCAAATGGTGTTGTTTCTTTTATGGTTGCGTCCATCATTCTGTTAAAGCTGATTCCTGTAGATAAAGTCACCATTGTAAGGAATAACATTAAACAGATTACAGACATGGATATAAAATTTGTATTAACCTTACTATTTATTTGTTTGATGATAAATATATTTAAACCCTTAAAATAGACTTTTTTATTCTTCTTTACAACATATAATATAAATCCAGATAAACTAAAGAAAAACAGAAATGTACCTAATATGCCAAGAAGGATTGATACCACGAGCATAGGATTTTGATAATTCAATCCAATCCTTAGTACAGTCACATATGCATATCCAAGTGATGCTACACACATAATAAATGTGATTACATAGATAAGAGGATTTCTAAATTTTACATCTTCATTTTTTCTACCTGCTGTTAACATATCAATTATTTTGTATTTAGAAACAACATATATATTAAATAACATAACAAGCAAAAACATGATTCCAAAGTATAATACGCTTTTACCTATAGCACTTGTTGAAATTATAAATTTATATTTATTGATGGGCAATTCAAATAACTTTAATGAAATGTAGATAATCCCTGCGATACTCCAATACCTATTATAAGTCCACTCACTAAAGATATAATGCCAACTAGAAATGTCTCTGTTACTAATATTCTGGATATGTTTCTTCTTCCCATACCTAAAGTCATGTATATTCCTAATTCTTTTTTACGTTTTTTAATTAAGAAATTATTTGCATACAATATTAAACCACCTAATATTACTGATACAAATACTGACACATTTGAGATAGCGTTCATTACTGTTGGCACATACTTTCTATCTGAAGCGTTAATTTCCATAAGTGCCTTTTGTGATTCTATTGAGTTAAAGCTATAAAATATACAAACAGCCAGTGTTAGTGTTAAGAAATATATGGCATAATCTTTAAAACTTTTCTTTACATTCCCAATAGCAATCTTAGAGTACATTATTATCGTCACCTCCAAGAAGGGTTATAACTTCGATAATTTTAGTGAAGAATTCTTTTCTGGAATCATTTCCTCTTACCAACTCGATAAATATTTTGCCATCATTAATAAAAAGAATTCTACGAGCATAGCTGGCTGTAAATGCATCATGAGTAACCATAAGTATTGTAGCTTTTAAATCCTTATTAAGACTTTCAAATCTTTCGAGTAATAATCTAGCTGATTTAGAATCTAACGAACCTGTTGGTTCATCTGCAAGTACTAAAGATGGATCTGTTACGATAGCTCTTGCCGAAGCAACCCTTTGTTTTTGTCCACCTGATATTTGATAAGGGTATTTGCTTAATACTTGTTCAATGTCTAAATATTTTGCAACTCCTTGTATTTTGCCATCAATTTTTGAACTTTCCTCACCTTTTATAGTTAAAGCTAGGGCAATATTTTCATAAGCAGTAAGAGTATCTAATAAATTAAAGTCCTGAAATACAAACCCTAATTCATTTTTTCTAAACTTGTCTAGTGACTTTGATTTTAACCGAGTAATGTCACTATTATTGATTATTATTTTTCCCGTCGTAACATTATCAATCGTTGATATACAGTTAAGTAATGTAGTTTTGCCACTTCCTGAGGGCCCCATTATCCCAACAAATTCTCCCTCATCTACCTTAAAACTAATATTATCTATAGCCTTTGTTACATTATCTTTATTACCATAATATTTTTCAATTTTTTCTACACTTAATATATTTCGCATTAATACTTCTCCTTTTTCATTATAAAAATTCTTTAACTCCCCTTCATTTTATATAATTTCATTAATAGTATCGGTGGAATTACATTTCATTAACATTACATTTTTGTTATATTGAGTGATACCTCTACATGTAAGTTATCAGAAATCGCGATGGTAAACGTAAGGTCCATTCGATGCCTTAACCAAATGGGCTGATAAATGTAGGGATATCGTTTCTGGTGCAAAAATGATAAAAATTATGTAATTATAGGTTATAAAAAAACTCTAGATTTTCTATGTAACATAGAAAATCTAGAGTTTTCATTCCGAATATTGATTAAACATACTTTATCTACGTTTGGCAAACATATTAGAGCAAGAACTTTACTATTAATAAAATATCATTAATTTTCTCCCAAAAAAATATTTTAGATCAAAGGACTAATTATCCATTTCTAATCTAACCTAATCTTAAAGTTCAAATTTTATTTAGAAACCCATACCTTTTTTGTTTTTTAAGCATAATTTTAATCCTAAACCAATTACCACAACCACAATTTTGGATAAGAAAATGTCATTTTTCCTAGCAATAGAGGCATCTATTGAAATTGTTTCTTTCAGCTTTTGAATCGCATCAGCTGCCATTCCGATCATCTCAGATTTATGTTCTTTTAACATTTCTGTACCATAAAATCAGGCGTATTTGGGACGTATGAGGGATAAAAATAGAATTAAGATCATAAATTGGCGTGATAAAAGGAGTGGATTCCCCACTCCTCTTTCATTTTAGTATAAGTGTTAAACAACATGTATTTACTGTTAATCCAAGCCTAAAACCCTATTTCCTTCGTCTTTCAGTAAAAGTCATTCTTCTCGGTTTTATTTATTCTATCGTTGTAATTTCATTTGAATTATAAGTATGGATACCCGATTCTTCTCGCAGCGCGGTTATATACATCCCTTTCGCCACATCTTTAGCTGAAATTGGTTTATACTTTTTGAAAGCTCCTTTAAAGATAAAAGGAATAATACGAGATAACTTTTCAGCCATTCGTTCGCCGAAACGAAATTCTTGTCGGTTTCCTACTAATAATGATGGTCTAAAAATGTGAATACCACCGATCACTAACTTTTGCAATTCTTCTTCCATTTTTCCTTTCACTTGTGAATAAAAGAAAAATGATTTAGGATTCGCTCCCATAGAAGACACAACAAGGAAATTTTGCACCCCTTGTTTTTCAGCTAAACAAGCAGCTCGTAACGTATATTCATAATCTACTTTTTTAAAATTTGCTTTTTTTATTGTTGTTCCTAAGCAACTAAAAACATCATCCACAGCAAAGAACTCTTTATATTCCTCTAATACCGAAAAATCAACTTGTTTCTGCTGTAACTTCTCATGTTGCAATTGCATTGGCTCTCTTACAAAAATAGTAACCGAATCGTAGTAATCTGATTCAAGTAATAGACGCGTTATCTCTTGTCCAACTAAACCACTTGCACCAAGTATTAACGCTGTTCGCTTATTCATATATGCATATACCTCTTATTTTACTTTTCTCTCCTTCAGTAAAATACAACCTTTAGGAGTTTCCTGCTCTTATTTTACCACAAGTAAAACACTATGCGTACGCATAGTGCTTTACTCACTCTTTTTTCTCATCTCTCTCTTGTAATTTCGTTATTGTTGTAGCGTCCCCTAAATTACTTATTAATCTTCTTAAAAAAATTAATACGAAAGATAATGGCAATACTACCGCTAATATTAATAAAATAGCTTCCATTAAGTAACCCAAGCGCTCATCCCCCTCTTTACCTCCTTTTCAATATATGAAAACAGCGTTGTCACATATGCATGCATTTGCAAAAATAATACACCTGTATTTGACAACTTTATAACAAAAACAAATCGGAATGATTATTATTTATTGCAACTTTATTAAAGATGTATTATACTAAGTTCGCAAACTAAAACGTAATTATTCCGTTTTGTATTAAAATGATATTTTTCTTCTATAATTGGGGAAAATATATCCGTAAAAAAGAAAAGAGGAGAACTTCATGCCTAAAAGATTGACTATATTTTCATTCTTACTTATTTTTACCTTAATTTTCGCTGGCTGCTCAAATAAAAAAGAAAGTAATGCCAAGAAAGATGGAAAGCTAACAGTTTATACAACGATTTTCCCACTTGCTGATTTCGCAAAGAAAATCGGTGGTGACTATGTAAATGTTGAAGCAATTTACCCACCTGGTGCAGATTCACATACATTTGAACCAAGTCAAAAACAAACAGTACAAGTTGCAAAAGCCAATTTATTCGTTTATAACGGCGCTGAATTAGAACCATTTGCTGAAAAAATGGAAAAAACATTACAAAAAGAAAATGTTAAAATTGTAAATGCATCTAAAGGTATTGAGCTTCGTGCTTCTACTGAAGAAGAGCATCATGATCATGGAGATGGCCATAAAGAAGATGAACACCATCACGATAAAGACCCGCATATTTGGTTAGACCCTACTCTAGCAATGAAACAGGCAGAAAAAATTAAAAATGCACTTGTAGAATTACAACCTGAACATAAACAAGAATTCGAAAAAAACTTCGCAGCACTTCAAACTAAATTTACTGATTTAGACGATCAATTTAAGGCAGCTGTAGCGAACGCAAAAACGAAAGAAATTTTAGTTTCTCATGCTGCCTACGGTTACTGGGAACAACGATACGGCCTAAAACAAATTCCTATCGCTGGAATTTCAGCTTCTGATGAACCATCTCAAAAACAGCTTGCTGACATTACAAAAACAGTAAAAGAACATAATCTAAAATATATTTTATTCGAAACGTTCTCTACTCCAAAAGTAGCATCTGTTATTCAAAAAGAAACTGGTACAAAAGTTTTACGCTTAAATCACTTAGCTACTGTTTCTGAAGATGATGCAAAAAATAATAAAGATTACTTCACTTTAATGGAAGAAAACGTAAACACATTGAAAGAAGCAACAAACTAATCCATTATATTTTCTAGGCAGCTGAATCTAGTATTCAGCTGCCTTTTTATGTAGTTATCCTTGACTTGACCAAAATAACAAGTAAAATTATCCATATTAGCTTTAAAGCTATATTAATTTAGAAGGTGAGTTGGAATTATGAATCTTCACATTTGTGAAGTAACAGCAAAAAATTGGCGTTCAGTAGTTGCTTTAGACGTCGCAAAAGATCAGCAACAATTTATTGAAAGTAACGCGTTTTCTTTAGCAGAATCATTATATGAAGGAAACGGAACGTCAGTAGGTTTATATGATGGAGAAACACTTGTAGGTTATGCAATGTATGGATGGTATTCAGTAAAACATAAAAGTGTATGGCTCGATCGCTTTATGATTGACCAACAATATCAAGGAAAAGGATACGCAAAACGTTTCCTTCGCTTACTCATTCAATTCTTACAAGAAAAATTTGAATGCAAAATAATTTACTTAAGTTTACATCCAGACAACAAACTTGCCATGGGACTGTATGAATCATTTGGTTTCCGCTTAAATGGGGATATTGATAATGAAGGTCCAGTTGTAGGTGTTGTAATGGAGTTACTAATAGACGAAAATACAAGCCTGTGAAAACAGGCTTTTTATTATACATGTATCAATTTTTAATTTCTTTCCCTTATTTAATTCTGTTTTGCAATCTAATAGAATGCTCATAAAAATAAGCCTGCAATTTACGCAGACTTATTTCACACACTCTTCAAAATGTTCTTGGAACCACTCTTTATTAATATCTCTTCCGATGAAAACTACTTCACTTACTCGCTCTTCGCCCTCTTGCCACTCTCTATCGTACGAAGCGGCAAATAACGTATGTACACCTTGGAAAACGATACGTTTATCTACTCCGTCTATCGATAAAATTCCTTTGTAACGATATAAATATTCCCCTAGCTCTTGAACGACAGCTGACATCCACTCATTAAGCTTTTGTAAATCCAGCGGACGTTCTTCACGTAATACAAATGATTTCACACCTTCTAAGTGATTATGTTCTTTATGAGGGTAAATTTGCAACGTATCTTTCGTTTTAAACGTTTGGATTTGTAATAAAGATGGTATATCTACCTCACAGTTAGTCGCCTCAATTAACTTTGCAGTCGGGTTAATTCCTTGAATTTCATGCAAGAGATTTTCTTTCTCACTCTCTTCAATTAAATCTAATTTATTTACTAAAACGACATCCGCAAACGCAATTTGCTCTTTTGCCTCTAATCCTTTTTCAAAATGTTTATGTATATGATAACTATCTACCACCGTTACAACACCGTTAATTTGGTATGCAGATTGAATGACTGGATCTAAAAAGAATGTTTGAATAATCGGCCCTGGATTTGCAAGTCCAGTCGTTTCAATTACTAAACCATCAAAATCCATTTTCCCTTCTGCTTTTACGTCCAGTAACTGTTTTAAAGCAACAAGTAAATCTTCACGTACAGTACAGCATAAACAGCCATTTGTCATTTCCATAATTTCTTCTTCTACATTCATAATCAACTGATTATCAATGCCAATTTGCCCTATTTCATTTACAATCACCGCTAATTTCTTACCGTGATTTTCTGATAAAATACGATTTAATAAAGTCGTTTTCCCTGATCCAAGAAAACCAGTTAATATTGTTACTGGAATCATTTCGTACCTCTCCTTATAGCTATATGTTTCTACATTATAGCATATAGAGAAAATCATTTTTGTAGCAAAACATATTTATTGTCTGTACACCTAATTAACTATATAATAACATGTAGTAAGAAAGCCTTTTCAAAACATTATTATTCATCAAGGGGGTACTTATAATGGAGCGAGTTCAAATGGCTGAAACGCTAGAATTTTCTCGTATTATTCAAGGATTTTGGCGTTTAGCAGAATGGAATATGACGAAACAAGAATTACTTTCTTTCATTGAAGATTGTATGGATATGGGAATTACTACTTTTGATCACGCTGATATTTACGGCGGATATACGTGTGAAGGGTTATTTGGCGAAGCTTTACAATTAAAGCCTTCCTTACGAGAAAACATGCAAATTATTACAAAGTGTGGAATCGCTCCCCCATCACCGAAATTTCCAGAGCGATATGTTGCTCACTACAATACTAGTGCAGAGCATATTATGCAAAGTGTAGAAGCATCACTTAAAAATTTACATACAAATTATATTGACGTATTACTTATTCATCGTCCCGATCCTTTTATGGATCCAAATGAAGTGGCAAAAGCATTTTCACAATTAAAACAAGAAGGAAAAGTTCGTCACTTCGGTGTATCTAACTTCTTACCTTCACAATTTAATATGTTAAGTTCGTACTTAGATTTCCCGCTTATTACGAACCAGATTGAAGTTTCTGCATTGCAGCTTGAGCATTTTGAAAAAGGGACAATTGATTTATGCCAAGAAAAACGAATCAATCCAATGATTTGGTCACCTCTTGCTGGTGGGGAAATCTTTACTGGTCAATCAGAACGCGCCGTACGTGTACGTGAAACTATGCAAAAAGTTGCTACTGAGCTAGGTGTTTCTAGTATCGATACGGTTATGTATGCTTGGTTACTTGCTCATCCAGCTAATATGATGCCAATCGTTGGCTCTGGTAAATTAGATCGCGTAAAAACGGCTGCTCTTGCTACAAACGTTAACTTAGACCGTCAACAATGGTTTACAATTTTCGAAAGCTCTAATGGGCATCCTGTACCATAATGCATAAAAAGAAGAGCTGTTTTCTTACAGCTCTTCTTTTTCATATGTATTTCTAGTCATGGCAAATACACACATATCCCTTAATCCGTTTCCATCTACCGCAACACTCGCACTTTCTAACGTACCTTCTAACTTAAAGCCTAATTTCTCAGGTATCGCTCTACTCTTCTTATTTAAAGAATCACAACGAATTTCTACACGGTTTGCTTTCAATTCAGAAAAAGCGTAATCCGTTATACCTTTCGCAGCCTCTACCATATAGCCTTTTCCGCTAAAACTTGTATCAATCCAATATCCGATTTCAAATTGAGGTATATCCCAATTAATACGATGTAATCCGGCTGAAGCAATAAATTCACCTGTTTCTTTCGAAAATACTAGTAATCTTAAATCCTCACGTTGCAAAAATTGAATATGTGATTTTCTAATACTTTCTTCTATTTCTTGCTCTGTTTGCTCTTTTTGTGCAAACACCATCCAAGGTTTTAGTTCTTGTATTGAAGCCTGAATTGCATCATATACAACTTTACCATCTCCTGGTTTCGGCATTCGAATAAAAAGCCTGTCAGTATAAAATTCAGAAGGAAAATCGAATAATAACGGATTCACTGTAAACACTCCCCATAATTCTTTTATATATAATAATATCCATCTCAAGTTATATAGTAAAGAATTTTCTGAATTGAAAACCTTTTAATCATTCACTTCCGCCGCTACACGAATTCCAGATTCAATCGCACCTTGAATCCATCCGTGATATAGCGTTGTATGATCTCCAGCGAAGAATATTCTCCCCTCTGGTTTGACAATCGCTGGCTGTAGCTCAGATTCTTGACCTGCTTGAAAAAGCGCAAATCCTCCAAGCGCATATGGATCCAATGTCCAGCTTTTTGATATTCCAGATATGAACTCATCATACACTTGACCACCTAATATTGTTGCTAAGTTGTGTAATGCGTAATAAATACGATCACCTTTTGATAAACCATCCCATAACAAAGCATCATAAGACCATGTATAGCTACCTAACATCATAGCAGGTCCTTTTTCTCCAATCCCATGACTTGGATAATAGGCATAACGAATTGGCAAATCTGTTATAATCCTGCCACCTAATTGCCCTTGTTCTTCCCAAAATCGGCTTTTAAATTGAATTCCTATTTTCGTCGCAGGCATGTAATGCAATTCACGAATTGCTTTCCACTTTTCATGTGATATAGAATCAAACGGATCTACTTCTACAAAACGCATTGTCGAAAACGGGATGGTAACAATAACTAAATCTCCTGTAATACTACTATATTCAAAAGTTTCCTCATTCCGATAGAAAGCTGTCACACCATTATCGTGTTGATGTAGCTTCATTAATTTTTGATTATATATAATATTTTCTTCTAATTGCGGTAAAAATGACTTTGGTAATCTATCATTCCCGCCCATAATTTCACAAAATCCGCTCTCCTCTTGCATAATGTATAGAAAGCGTAAAGTCTCTACAAACGACCGTTCCAAAAAACCTTCTAAATCTAATAGAACACCGATCATCTCAATTGTTACTGGCGAAAAGTAAGTATTATACTGATAAGGATGATACTTTAAAAATTGTCCTGTGGAATATCTCCCAAAATCCGTCACTACAATATCCCAATTTTTCTCTGGATTTCTTTTAATAAAATTTATTATCGGCTGTACTGCTAATAACAATAGTTCTTCAGACGTTTTCCCCACTTCGTTCATTTCCACAGGATACCTTAAAATGCTTGGATCCTTTTCATATTGTTTCAACGTCGTTTTCCGTCCATTTACATAGATAATATCCGTCTCATCCCTATTAATAAAAGGACTCACCTGCAGCCCAAATTTTCTTATATACGCCATCGTTAATTTGTGCGAATACGGAATTCTCATTGCTCCAACATCTAAATATAATCCGGTATCTTCCATTCTAACTGTCTCTATACGGCCACCTACCCGATTGTTTGCTTCAAAAATTTTCACATCATGTCCTGCAGCCTTTAATAAAGATGCTGAAACTAACCCAGCCATACCAGCCCCCACTACAATAATTTGTTTTGGACTTATCGTCTTCTTCAATCCTTTATTTATAACTTTTAACGCTTCATCCATTTCAGTGTTATACATTATATCTTTCTGCACAATTCCACCCCTTACTTCATCAAATGGACGTTAGTGGTTTAGTGCATTTTATTCATAAATCCCCATAAACATAACACCATTGCAATTTGAATATTCACTAAAAGTACATAAGAGACAGATTTCACATTTCTTTACGCTTCGTATAATATAGCAACCGCAAAGAAGGAGTGACTAAAAAATGAAACATACTTACGACTACCACGCTACAAAAAAACATTTAGAATTAAAGAAACAAAACTTATGTAATAAACTTAGCAATACGAAACTATCTGAAACAGAACGTGAACAGATAAAACGCAAAATTGACAACTATGAATATATTTTAAATCTAGTCGAAATGAATCATTATGAACGAGGATTTTCTCGTTAAAAGCGGAAATGGGATTATCCGCTTTTCATTTTGAGCATTTCACTACGCATTTTTCATAAGTAAATATATAATAGGATGTACATTAAGATTGAGAGGTATATTCTATGATCAAGTTAAGTGTATTAGACCAATCACCTATTTCAGATGGTAGCACAGCAGCCCAAGCTTTTTCACATACAGTTACGCTTGCACAAGAAGTTGAAAAACTCGGATTTACACGTTTTTGGGTATCCGAACATCATAATTCCGTAAGCTTAGCTGGTTCAAGTCCAGAAATACTTATTTCTCATATTGCCGCAAAAACGGATCGTATTAGAGTCGGTTCAGGTGGTGTTATGTTACCACATTATAGCCCATATAAAGTTGCTGAGAATTTCCGTGTTCTAGAAGCACTGTATCCGAACCGCATCGATCTCGGTGTTGGTAGAGCTCCTGGTGGTATGCCAATAGCAACTCGCGCACTTCAAGAAGGGAAAATGGTCTCACTTGATCAATATCCAGAACAAATTGCAGACGTTGCAATGTACTTACATGATCAAATACCAGAAAACCATCACTATGCAAACTTAAAAGCCACTCCAGTTATCCCAACATCTCCTGAAATGTGGATGCTCGGTTCTAGCGGAGAGAGCGCTAAAATTGCTGCAAACAATGGAGCTTCTTTCGCATTTGCACAATTTATTAATGGCTTCGGAGGCCCTGAAGTTATGAGGGCTTACCAAGAACAATATCAGCCTTCATTTTTAGGAGATAAGCCTAATTCAATCGTTGCCATCTTTGTTATATGCGGAGAAACAAATGAAGAAGCGGAAAAAATTGCTTCTAGTTTAGATTTATCAATCTTATTATTAGAGCAAGGAAAACGAACTACTGGTACACCTTCTATTGAAACTGCTCAAAATTATTCATACAGTGCTTATGATTTATTCCGTATAAAAGAAAATCGTCAACGTATGATTGTTGGTGATCCGTCTTCTGTAAAAGAAAAAATAATAAACTTAAGCAAAGCATACAATACTGACGAATTTATGATTGTCACGATTACCCATCAATTTGAACATAAATTAAAGTCTTATCGCTTACTAGCAAATGCTTTTAATTTATAACTCTAAAAAGAGATGCATCACATATGATGCATCTCTTTTTCTTACTACTTATTGTTTTTATTTCCTATATATTCAATAGCTTCTTTTAATAGCTCATCAAAGTTAATAGGATAATCATGATCTAAGTTAGGCACAACTTTATACTTATGTTCTATATTCTTATCTCTTAATAATCGTACAAATTGCTGCGTGGATTCGAAACAATCTCCATCTTGATCCCCGCATACTATATATCCTTTTATATGTTTATCCTGCAGCACTCTTAGCAACTCATCCCATTCTTCAATCTCGGGAAGCCACGGTGCTATAAAAACAAAACCATCCACATCTATATCTTTTTGCAAAATCGTATATAAAGCTACTCTTGCCCCTGCAGAAAAACCACCAATTATTACATTTTCTACTGTATGATTTTCTATAAACTTATTGTAATGCTCTTTTAATTCTTCTTTCCCTCTCTCTAGATCATCCCAAACAAATCCATCTGAAAACTGAATTTGTGAAGACTGTGGTAAAGCTAACGTGTAATCTTGTGTCAAAACTGATTTCCAATATGGCTCTACTATTTGAATATTTTCTTGGTCACCATGTAATGTAAGTAGTAGATTCCCCTCTTTCTTGCTGTATATATATTTCACATCTGGTCTTTCCTTTTTATGTGCTAATTCTTCTCTTTCTTTACATAATTGCACCATTGTATGAAATTCTTCAAATTTATGTAGCGATTTTAAATCTTCGTCGGAAATTAAATATTCATTTCCATACCAGAATCCCTTTTCTATAATGGCCTCCCTCATTAAATGTAATGCTTCTTTTTCAAGTCCTGATGCACTTGCGAGCGCATACTTAAAATTATATATTTGCGCCTCATTCCCTATTACACCTGTAGCGTTTTCCATTATATAATTGTACGCTTCAAAACTTCCTTTATTTGCATAACAACGTAACGTTTCATTTAATAATTGAATGTAAGTCATACTATTTTTCATGTACCAATTCCCCCGAAACTTTTTATAATATTTATTTTGCGAATCTTTATACCACTTTGTGAAGATTTTATATAACTCGCCCTAGCAATATCTTATTCTCCGAATGATACTTAATAGTTATCCTTCCCTGTCCAATACATTTAATATAAATATTAATAAACTGAAAAGTCAATATTTTAACAAACAAAAAAAGACAACAATATATGTATTGTTGTTTTCATTACGTTTACCCGCTCTTTTGTTTTTTTCTATCTGGTTTACTTGAAACTAAATAATGTTTTTTTGAAATATATAAGTCTCTTTTTAAGCTACGATTTAAGTAAGGTCCTAGTTTCATTCCGCATATGAGGCGATCTTCGCTACCTTCAACAATTGGGAGCATTTCTTTTTCTGTTACGTATTGATCTACTGCCTTTTGTACGACATCAATTTCTTTCACTAGGTTCAAATTTTCTGCTGTATGTTCAAATACCTCAAGCGTTTCCTTCGTTATGAGAAAATCATTTGTTGGAAATGCAGGTAAATACGGTTTTAACAAATCATAATTTACTGTATAATCTTCATTTACTAATACTGTATAAACGATATTAGCATTCGTTTCTAAAAACTGAGCCATCGCTTGTTCTAATTCATCTTTCGTAATTTCCCGCTCTTCTTTTCCAGTTCTGAAAAAGCGAAACATCGCATCGCCTCCTTTTTACTATATTATAGCATAAAAGAAAACTGAAAAATCATAAAAAAAACCATTGAAATAATTTTTCAATGGGTTTCTTTATATTTTTTATCGTTATTTTAAGAATGCACTTAGCATCCATACATGTTGTTCTAATGTTGTATGAATTGCTAACAGCATGTCAGCTGATGTTTCATCGCCAGCTTCGCCCGCAACTTCCATACCTTCTTTTAATTCTTGAATAAGTGCAGAATAATCATTCACTAATGTTTGCACCATTTCTTCTGCAGATTCTTTGCTTGTCCCTTCGCTGACACTAGATGTTGCGAGATATTCTTTCATTGTCGCTAATGGTTTACCTTCTAAAGCTAAAATACGTTCTGCTAACTCATCAATATACGTTCCAGCTTCATTATAAAACTCTTCAAATTTCTCATGTAATGTAAAGAAGTGTGGCCCTGTCACATACCAATGATAATTATGTAGTTTCACATATAACACATTCCAGTTTGCTACCTGCTTGTTTAATACTTCAACAACATTTGTTTTCGTACCCATACAATCCACTCCTCTTATCATTTTGTAATGTTTATCTTTTAATAACCTAATTACATTTTACCATACATTCCCTTTCCTTTCGAACAATCGGCTTATATGTAACAAAGTTTTAACACCTTTAATACTTCCCTAATATCATTTAATTCATGTATTTTTTCAAACACTTCATACGTCTAATTGTCCAAGCTCATACATATGCATAATAGTACATCAAGCTCATCATAGTAGAAAGAGGGATAACATGGACAATCAACAATGGCAAGTAGCAAAGAAAGTAGCTGCTACTTATATCGGAACTGTCGTTGGAGCTGGATTTGCTACTGGACGAGAAATTGTTGAATTTTTCACAGTGAATGGATTATACGGGACCATTGGCATATGTGTAAGTGGATTTTTTTTTATTTGGCTCGGCACAAAGATGATGTTACTTTCATCACAAATTGGGGCATTTTCAGCGCAAGAATTTAACAAATATTTATTTGGGGATGTATTTGGGAATGTTGTAAACACATTATTATTACTCGTTTTATTCGGCGTAACGAGCGTTATGTTATCAGGGGCTGGTGCAGTATTTGAAGAGCAACTTCGCTTACCAAGACAACTCGGTATTCTCATTACAGTTATCGCTTGTCTCATTATAAGTAGCCGCGGATTACAAGGTGTTTTTGAAGTAAATACACTTGTCGTACCTATTATGATGATTTTTATTATCGGACTTGCTATTACAACCTTTTTTCACGGTACACCTTCCATTAATAACACTATTCCTGCAGAGAGTTGGAATATGAAATGGATTACTAGCCCTATTACATATGTCGCCTTAAATCTTTCTCTCGCCCAAAGTGTTCTCGTCCCATTAGCCAGTGAAGTAAAGGATCGAAAAGCCATTTTTTGGGGTGGGATTTTAGGTGGTGCTGGACTTTCTTTAATTTTATTATGCAGCCATTTAGCAATCTTATCAGTCGATCAATTTTATCAATATAACATCCCAATGGCTGAAGTCATAAGAAGATTTAATGCAACTTTTCACTTCTTCTTCGTTCTCATTATTTTCGGTGAAGTTTTCACAACTTTAGTTGGTAATGTGTTCGGTATGACAAAACAGATGCAATCTATTACTGGGTGGAAAAATCACAATATTATTTTCTTCATTTTACTAATTAGTTATTGCTTTAGTTACATCGGTTACAGTGACTTACTTCACATTCTATATCCTATCATCGGATGGGTAAGTATTGTTATACTTCCAATCATTGCGTTTAAACAACTTCAAAAAACATAAAAAAGCATCCATGTTATTGGATGCTTTTTTATGTTCATTCACAATCATCACATACTTCCCAGTACGGCCCCATTTCTAATGCTAAATATGGTTTTAATTGCAACCGAATCATTCGACTAGGCATGCGCTCTAAAACAAATTGAATACCTTCTTCATCTTCGTCTAATTCAACTTTTGAAATCACAATTCTTTGTATAGTCGTAATGGGAATTCCATCTTTATATAAAGTGATTTTCACCTCATCGTATTCATTAAAATACAATTCGACACTCATTTGATTTTTCAGTATTTCATCAACAATTTTATATGTATCATTTTGTTCTTGAATTATATATTTCCATCCGCCTCTATCTTCTTTCGGAGCTGTTTGAAATAATGTCTCCAAATCCTCGTATAGCATAAGATAACCCCTCTCTTACTAAAAAACGATGAGTATTTTATATACCCTTTATCTCTATCACTATCCATAGCTATTGTACCATATATCACCGTTCTTACCGTATTCATTTGCTTCATAGATACTTATAAAATAACTAATTCTATCTCCATTATTATGTATATTACCTCATTACTCCATACACTCTTACAAGTTTAAATAGCGTCAGACTTTAATCCATGCAAATATTGTCTACTCTCCGCTTTTATTAGCTCACAGCATTCATACTTTTACATATAGTAAGACTGCCACAAATAAAAAAGGAGAGTGACTTATACCACTCCCCTTAAAAGAACTTCCCTATAGCTGCTAAAACTAATACGATTATTAAAATTGCAAATAATAATGAGACAATGAAACTAAAAATAGGTAACGCTTTCTTTTCATTCTTCTTAAATAGTAACTTTAAACTAAGAAAAATATTTACTGGTACAAGTATAAAATAAAAATATTTAACAATTTGTACCGAGCTATTCGAAAGTGTTTTTAATATAAACACTTCAATTAGAAAAACAATAAAAAATGAAATACTTAGCCAAAATGAGACGTAACTAAGCCAAGAATGTCTTTTTGTCCCCCAATACACTCCCATAATACTCTCCTTTTATTTGTATTCTATACGTTAATAATTATACACAAAGCTAACAAATACCTCTATTTTTCGACAAACATTATGCAAAATGCCATTTTAAACGTCATAAAGGAAGTCTACATCCCTATTTGATTTTACACAATAAAACAGACTACCCTCTAGTGGCATAATGCTACTAGGGGATAGTCTGTTCCCTATTAAACTTTAAATCTGTCAATTAGTCCTTGTAACTCTTCAGCCAATTGAGATAACGTGCCCGCTGCGGATCCAATTTCCTCCATCGAAGCTAGCTGTTCTTCAGCTGAAGCCGCAACATTTTGTGTGCTTGTTGCATTATTTTGTGCTGTCATTGCAATTTGTCCTACTGAAATAGATACTTCATTTGCCCCTTTTGACATTCCATTAGCCGTTTCAACCATCGTCTTAATTTGATTAGCTATTTCATTTGTAGATTGTAAAATTTCAGCAAAGTTTTGCTTCGTTTCATTTGCGATAACAAGTCCAGATTGAACTTCCTCATTTACATGATTCATAGATTTGACTGTCTTACCCATATCATCTTGTATTTCACATATTAATTTACTAATTTCACTAGAAGATACGCTAGACTGCTCTGCCAATTTACGCACTTCATCTGCAACAATTGCGAAACCTCTTCCATGCTCACCGGCTCTTGCGGCTTCAATTGCCGCATTTAGAGCTAGAAGGTTTGTTTGATCTGCAATATTTTGAATTACTTCTAAAATATCACCAATTTGTTTTGATTTATTATTTAGTAATTGTATAACTGCATCTGATTGTGACACAGATTCTGCAATAGACTGCATCTGGTTTACTGTTCTTCCTACTAGTTTCCCACCATCTTCTGCTTTTTCACGAGTATGTGTAGAAGCCGTATTAATAGATGATGAACTATTTGCTACATGCTGAATTCCTTCCGTTACATCAAACAGTAACATAGCGCCATTTTCTACGCTTGTTGTTTGCGTCGTTGCCCCACTTGATATTTCATCCATTGCGATTGTGATTTGCTCAGTCGCTTCACTTGCTTGCCTTACACTTGCAGTTAGCTCTTCTGATGCCGCTGCAACATGCCCAGCTGAATCGTTAATTCTTCCGATTAACGTCCGTAACGAATTCGTCATCTCATTAAAGCCTTTAGCAAGTTGGCCGATTTCATCATTAGAATGAATTTCAATTGTTTGCGTTAAATCCCCTTCACTTATTTCTTTAGAGGTAACAACTAATCTCTTTAAAGGCTTCGTAATTGAAAGTGTTACAAAATAAATAAGTGCTCCACCTATTACTAATGAGATAAGCATAACAATTAACATATTATAAAATACAGGTTGAGCAGCTTCAATTACTTCACTTGAGTACATAGTCCCACCAATTTTCCAACCTGTTTTTACATTTGTAGCAAATACCATATTCTTTTCACTACCGCCATAAGAATATGAAAAAGCACCATGATTATCTTCATAAATTTTCTTTGCCCAAGAATCAGCCGCTTTTTCCCCTGATTTTTCTTGTGGATGAGCAATTATTTTTTGCTTTCCATCTAAAATGAAGGCATATCCTTTTTTACCAATATTAATTAACTTTGATGTTTTTAATAAATTATCTAAACTTAAATCTAGCGCAACAACCCCATTTTTATCTTCTGTTTGTTTTGCGATTGTTACGACAATATGTCCATTTCCTTTTGCCTTATATGGCTCAGTAACAACAATACCACCTTGTTTTGCAACTGCATCTTTATACCAAGAACGCTCTGTTGGATCATAGTCTGCTGCCATTTGTATATTTGGTTCTTGTACAAATTTTTTATCATTTCCGGCAACATATACTTGTTCAACATCTTTATTTAAATTTATATATTGAGATAACATTTTTCTTAATTCATCCTGATTATCTCCTTGATACATATTCCCCTGAATCACCCGTGCAAAATTATTCACATCATTAAATTTTGCATCAATCATTTGATTGATTAAATTATCCAGTATTTTTATATTGTCGTTGGCACTACTCTTAATTTGCGATTCAAAATTCTTTTTGGCTGTTTGATAAGACATGCCTCCGATAATAGACACAGCCGCAATTAAAATTACAAAGAATGAAATTAATAGCTTTTTTGCTACTTTCATATCACGAAACAAATTTAATAGTTTACCCATTATGAACCTCCTAATTTTCAAATTTAAAAGTTAAATTGAGTTAATTATGAATATTTCCCAATCCCTAATTATTATTTTCATAACCTATTATGATGAATACTTTGTAAAGTTTAAACAATTAATTTCCCTTTGTCTATATATATAAATAATATTATTATAAAATTTACAAATAGAAAAAACCAAAGGAGCACCCTTTGGTTTTTACATTTTTTTATGTTGTTTAGAAAGCTTTTTCCACTTATCACGCTCTGCTCTGGCAAGGATTACATCTTGTTTTCTCATAAAATACGCCAGTTCTCTTTGTAATTTTTTATAGCTTTTCAAACGATCTATCGTAATAAGTCCGTTATCAATTGCACTATGCACCGCGCATCCTGGTTCATTCTCATGCTTACAATCACGAAAACGGCATGTTGTCGCAAGTTTTTCAATATCAGAGAATGTTGTTTGAATCGCTTCGCTTCCTTCCCAAAGTTGCAATTCCCTCATGCCAGGAGTATCAATTACGAGAGCGCCACTTGGCAATTGAAATAACTCTCGATGCGTTGTCGTATGCCTCCCCCTACTATCCTCTTCACGTATATCTCCCGTTTTTGCTACCTCAATTCCTATTAGCGCATTTAACAAAGTTGACTTTCCTACCCCTGATGACCCAACTAAAGCAATTGTTTTCCCTGAAGAAACGAATTGTTTCAACGAATCAATACCCGTATGCTCTAAACTATCAACAACGAAAATAGGAACACCAATTGCTATAGCTTCCGTTTCTACAATTTTCTGTTCCACATCATTACATATACTACTCTTTGTTAAAACAATAACTGGCATAGCACCGCTTTCATACGCTAATAATAAATAACGTTCCATCCTTCTAACATTAAAATCATGATTAAGTGCATTGACTAAAAATAAATAATCTACATTTGCTGCTATTACTTGTTCTTCCGTTCGAGTACCAGCCTCTTGTCTAGAAAAAGAGCTTCTTCTCGGAAAAATACGATGAATGATAGCTTTCTTTTCATTCTCTATTTTCTTTATATACACCCAATCACCAACAGCTGGATAATCTCCCTTCGTTACTGCTTCATGCCGAAACTTTCCAGACAGTTCTGCCATATACTCACCATCATTACAAATAATGCGATATATATGCTTATGCTCAAGTAAAATACGCCCTACTTCAAAGTTCTCTACAGCTTGTTCCTCAAAAAAAGAATCCCAGCCATACGATTCTAAAATATTTTGATTCAAATTGATATCCTCCCTAGTTTAAGCTAAGTGGAAGGATAGTGCGCTCACTTATATAATCTCGCCCTTTCCATCCACCTTTGTATTTGGTTTATTATTCATATAAGTTATTTTCGCCATAATACATCACCCCGTTCTTATTTTAATTACTCTCATTATATGGAATTCTCCTATAAAAAGCTACATTATTTAACGTAATTTTCAAACAACTTGTTTTTGAGCATTCTAATTTGTCCTCGGTGACTAATTTCATCTTCTAGCACATGAAACCAAAGATAGTGCTGGTTATATACTACACCGTTAGGCCACTTTCTTTCTGACATGAGCCACTCATCACCTTGTTCACTTAAATACTTCAGAGATTCTTCTCGAACACTTTGTAGAAGTTGTACATAATACTGTATTTCATGACCACAGATCGCTCTACCTGCTTCCCCTAAATACAGTGCATCTTCCCATATTTCTAATTCTTCTTTTGTAAAGTCACGATCTTGAAATGAAATAAGCTGATGAACTTTTTCAATAGCTGCTATATGCTTTAATAAGGCGCCAATTGAATTTCCACTGCTCTGCATAATTAAATCTAATTGCTCAACTGATAAATTTTTTACTTCGCCTAATGTTACAGCTCTCGTATGCTCAAGCATGCTTACTAGTTCCCCTATTTTTTTGTATAACCATCTATACTTCTTATTCGATAATCTATATTCATATGACGCACCCCTTTCTGCATTCATATTATTGTAAAAATGATTCATATAATAGACTAAAATATATCGAAATTTTCTGTTATAATTAAATTGAATACAAAATATACCCAAACAAACTTTCTCAATATGCATATATGAAATATTAAAAGGAATCAATATAAAATAATCGAATCTTATTCACTAAAAGGAGTGGATTCGATGGAAATGTATCAATGGCTAACCGCTGTTCTCGTTGGTGGCATTACTGGCTTCGTTTCCCATCTAATCAATAACCAAGGTAAGTTATTGCTTCCACGCCGTTTGAAAACTTTTTTTCACTTTGGATTTTTAACTGATGTTTTTACCGGTAGCCTAGCTGCACTTCTTGGACTCGTTTTATTCGATGTCACCGCAATAAAAGAAATTATAAAAGTATCCATTGTAACTGCTATTTCCGGTCAAACTTTCTTACTACATCAAGCTCTTGGTGGCGAACAGGCTAAAAATACGCAAATTGGGAAAGCTGATGAGAAGATTCAAGAAATTGACAAATTATTGCGACGTTAGTGTATACTTTCTCTTAAAATTATTGTTATAATGTGAAATAAATATTTTCTATTGCGTCGTTTGTCAGGAGAAAGGGTGTTTCGTATGACAAAAAAGAAAATAGAAGATTTCTTAACAAACTCCGAAAAAGAGGAACTGCTAGAAAACTATAAATGTTTACGAGAAGCCCGCACAAAAAGCGAAGCTAATTATTTTGGTGAAGCAGTAAACCATCTATTAAATAAAGCAAAACAACGAATTATTAAAGATGCAGGTATACATGATGAAAATGCTGCAACTGTTCAATCAAAGAGAAAAGCACTGTTTTAGCTACATTAGCTAAAACAGTGCTTTTTATTACAATACTTTTCACATTACTTTCACATCTATTTCACAATTATAAGTACTCCTATATGTTAAACTAGGTATATCCTTTTCCAAGGAACTATATGCCGATATATAAATCCCTATCTATATAGGGATTTTTATTTTTGGATTCCTCATAACTTTGTTACAATACATTTCTTCTACTATTTCTATACTTTTAGTAACCACTTTAATTAAAAGCACATTCATGTATTCACACTCTTATTAATTCTGATTTGCGAAATATTTATACAAGCTTTATGATGCAATTCCTGTTTCGCTATTTTCAGTAAGTTTTTCACTTTTTCTAAACAGAAATAAAGCTACAACATATAATAACGCAGTAAAGCTACCTACTAGTATAAAATTGTGAGATGTTGCAAATAACATTCCTGCTATTGCCGCACCAATCATTTGGCCAATGTACATCGAGGCGTTAGCAAGAGCAGCACCTGTTCCTCTTGCTATAGTAGACATGTTTTGTAAGTGTCTCATCATTAATACAAACAACATTCCTGTCACAAAAAATAAAACAAAGAAAAGTAATTCAACAAATATAATACTCTTTAAATAGGGCAGTATTACATATAACACTGCTATAAATATAATTCCACCATAGAAAGAAAGATTGTAACCAATTTTATTTACGAGTCTAGGGCCAAAAATATTACCAGCTAAATTTCCTAATCCTAGTACAAGCATAGCCGTACCTACTTCATGAACTTGTAAGCCAAATTGCATGGAAAGCCATACACCAAAGAATGAAAATGCAGCAAAATTTCCGGTTTGAAAAACAAAGTATGCAAAATAAGAAAGTGAAACCTTTGAATCTGTAAGTAATTGGTTATAAAGCTGTAAAATAACTTTTTTATTTCCACCTATATGAACCGACTGTATTTCTGGTAATACAACATAAATAAGAATGACAAGTAGTGCTGATAATATACCAATGAAATAGAATGGGATTGTATAATGTATCGTTGCTAAATAAGCTCCCAGTGGCAGCCCTAAAATTTGAGAGACTGATAACCCTGCTGTTGCAACCCCAATTGCTTTCACAATTTGCTTCTTCTCTATAAGGAGCGGAATAGATGCCCACACTTGTGGAGATACAAAAGCTGCACTTACACCTGCTAAAAATCTAAATGTTAGCATCCATAAAAAACTCGGTGCAATTCCACACAAAAACGTACTTATTGCAAAAAAACTCATGCCTAGTACCATCACTTTTTTTCTGTTTAATCCATCTGATATAGGACCAGCGATAAGCGCAAATCCAGCATATCCTAAAGCATACGAACTCACCATCCATCCTGACAACTCAGTTGAAACATGATATACCTGTTGTAATGTCGGCAACAGTGGTGAAATTAAGAAAGTGTCTGTACCGATCATAAACATTATCGTGAAAAATACAGCTAGTACTCTATTCATTTAGACCTTCTCCTTATATAAACAGAGGGTACTATCCCTCTGTTTCACTAATCTTCTAAAATAGATTGGATTTCTTTCATGGCTCTTTCATTCAATGAAACGTCTACCGCTTTCACACTTTCTCTTATTTGCTCTGCCCGCTTTCCACCAGGTATAACTGTATTAATTCCTTCTTTATTTAATAACCATGCTAACGCTAAATGAGACACTTCAATATCATTTTCTTTAGCTAGCCCTTTTAACTTTTCCACTTTCTTAAAATTACTCTTATATGTATTTTCTTCAAATAGATTTACATTTTGGCGCCAATCGACTTCGTTCAATTTAAAATCTTCTGTATATTTTCCACCTAATATTCCAAAAGCAAGAGGCCCATATGGAATAAATGAAATACCCGCTTCTATACAATACGGCAACAGTTCTTCCTCAGCCGTACGTTCTAACATATTGTATGGAGATTGTACAACATCTATATGACCATGTTGGTTCGCTTCTTTTAATTGTTCTATGTTTACGTTCGATATTCCAATTGAACGAATTTTCCCTTCTTCTTTTAAACGAGTAAGCTCTCCGATTGAATCTATGTAACTTGTTTCAGGATTTGTAAAATGTAAATAATATAAATCAATATAATCAGTCTGTAATCTTCTTAAGCTATTCTCCACAGCATTTCTTAAATAACTTGGTTCATTGTTAATATAAGTTTCTCCATTTAATAACGGTTGAATTCCACCTTTTGTAGCAAGTATAAACTTATGGCGTTTTCCCTTTAATACTTCTCCTACCAATCCCTCAGATCTACCGACACCATATGAATCTGCTGTATCAAAAAATGTAATCCCTTGCTGAATAGCTTCTTCTACTAATTGCTTTCCTTCTTCTTCATTCACATTAGCATATAAATTATGTCCCCCTACTGCATTTGTACCTAAACCCAACTTTGAAATATTTAATCCTGCCTTTTGCAATTTTGTATACTTCATTTTTTCTCCCCCTATATTTCTATTGTTCGAATATATTCGAACAATAGAAATATATCACTTTATATGTTATAGTGCAAATATCTTAACTTATACAAGTAGGTGAAATATGCGTACACTCTATCATCCAAATCGAGAAGAAATTCAATTTTCTTCTGTCTTATATGCACTTAGCGATCAAATTCGTTTACAAATTGTAAATATGTTACTAGAGAAAAACGAACAATCTTGTGGCGCTTTAAACATTCCTATTGCGAAATCAACTTTATCTCACCATTTCAAAGTTTTACGTGAGTCAGGTGTTATGTACACGCGCCTTGAAGGAACACAACGTTTCATTTCAATTCGTGAAGAAGATTTAAATGCTAGATTCCCAGGTTTGTTACAAGTTGTATTACATGCGACAGAGCCATATTAAAAAACATCTCATATGAATATGAGATGTTTTTTAATATGGCTATTCTTTTAATAAATCTATTAATCCATTTCCTTCAGATGTACGTTCGTACCCTAAAGGTACAGTTCTTTTAATGAGTTGTGCATATATTTCCGGCTCTGATAACTTTCGACCGTATTCTTTCTCACACTGCTTAATGAGCAAGGCGAGCGCTCCAGCAACATGCGGCGTCGCCATGGAAGTTCCACTTAACACAGCATATTTCCCATCTGGATACGTAGATAATATTTCATCACCTGGCGCTACTAGATCAATTTCTTGATTTGAATTACTAAAACATGCAATCTTCCGCTCTAAATTAACAGCACCAACTTCAATTACCTCAGAGTAAGCACCCGGAAAGTCTAGTTCCTCTGTTTCATCATCGCAATCTCCATTATTTCCAGCAGCACATACAACGAGAACATCCTGCTTTACCGCATTTTGAATTGCTTCATGTAATTCTGGAACATCTTGCGGACCACCAAGTGACATTGAAATAATTCTCACTTTCTCTTGATTCGGCCCTCTCCAATTTACAGCATAATGAATTGCCTCAATAATTTGCTCATAACTTCCAGAACCATCTCCCGCTAAAACTTTTAATACTAACATTTTAGCAAGTGGTGCAACTCCTAATACACCGACACCATTTTCAGTCGCGGCAATCGTCCCCGCTACATGAGTACCATGTCCGTTATTATCAAGATACACATTTGGATCAGCTTCATAATCTTTTGTGAAATTTCTTCCGCCGATAATACGATCCTTTAAATCTATATGATTAGTATCACACCCTGTATCTAATACGGCAACGACTACATCTTGCCCCTTCACACTCTTTTCCCATACTTGCGGAGCGTGAATCATTTGTACACCTGGTGGAATTTCATTTACTTGTTCTACCACCTTATTTACGGTAAACGGAATCAATTGTATACCTTTTTGTTTATTCACTGTACTACTCATCGTAATCCCTCCTGAAAATGTATTATTTTCATTTCAGACCACTTTTGAATACGTGTAAATGTAACATTCGTTTTATTCTTTTTGTTTTCCTTCTTTTCAAATATTTCTCAACATCATTTACTAACTCTATACTACTTTTTTATTTTCCCTATGATTTGTAGGAAGTAACACCCCATGTCGTTCAACTACTAACCAAAATAAGAGAACCAATTAATGGTCCTCTTACAGTCTTTTAAAAGAATGATATGTAATTTGAAAAATAATATAAATTAAGACTAAACCTCACTCTTGTTTAAAAACTTTTCTATTTCTTTTACTAAATATTCCGCTCCCTCTATCCCAACAGTAATATTTCCATTCGCTAATGATATGTTCTGTTCTGAAACATCACCTGTGATTTGGCAAGCATTGTAAGGTTGATATTTTTGTAAAATGATTTTATCTGCTTCTACAAAAATTTCAAGCGGTGATTTGATTTGTATTCCCAATACATCGCGTAATTCTTTAGGGATAACAATTCGTCCTAATTCGTCTACTTTTCGAATAACTCCTGTTGCTTTCATATTTCTCCCCCCTTACTCTATATTAATTTTTTCACCTCGCTTTTTCCATTTTATCACTTTTTGGCAATACTTGCCTCTTTTTAGAAAATTTTGTACTCGAGTTAAAAAAACACATTTAATGCATACGTAATCTCTCTTTCAATTGTTTTACATAACGGGATCTTATAAGTAAGAAGTATACAACTTGAATACCTATGAAAATACTTAATACAACTGTATTTTCTTTAAACAATGAGTACTCAAACATTTGCCCTAACGCAGTTAAGGCTACTGCCCCATGTAATGTTGCAACACCAATTGGAACGAAGAATAAAAGCGCCAATCGAATTGTAACTACCTTCGATAATTCCCCACTCGTCAATCCAACTTTTCGAATCATTTCGAACAAGCGAACATCATCCTCCAAATCGGAGAATAAACGGAAGTAAAGGAAACTTCCTGCGCAAACGAAAAATACTATACCAATAAAGAAACCTACAAATAAAATCGGTCCTGCAATTTGTAAACTTTGGTTTTGTTCGTACTCTTCCGCACTAAACGTTGACTGTTCTTGATACGGTTTAATTTGATGAGTAAGCTCTTTACCAATTTCAATCTCATCTTTCGTTCTTTCAGTTTTATACATATAATCTTTTGTCTCTATAAATCCATCTTGTAATGAATCATATTGATCATTAGAGATTACATAAACATTTCCTCTTAATATTTTCCCCAATGAAGATGAAGTAACTTTTTTCACCTTTAAACTTTCATTCATATTGGGTAAAGTAATTTCTTTTCTTTCTTTCATCGCTGGCCCTGGTATATCAGCTGACAAAAATACAACCTCTTTATTTGCTACAGTATTAAATCGTTCTCCCGTTAACTTTGCATATTCCTTATAGTCTGATTCTTTTATAAAAGTGGCGCTTCTTAACGACTGTTCCTCCGTTTTCTTTGTCGAAATATTAGTTTTTGAAGCTGCTATATTATGTTTCTTTAATCCTTTGTCAATCATTTGTATATGTTGTGATTCGTTACTATTCCCTTGCTTAGAATGGTAATGAAACGCAATTGGTCTCTCCATTATCCCTTTCGTCATGGATGCGAAGCCTACTAATGTCCCTATTGCGGAAAATGCTACAGTAGAAATAATGGTTACAATAAAGAACATTCTTGCGTTATCTCTCATGCGATACGCTAAATCTGATAACGTAATAATATTAGTCTGTGTCCAATAGAAACGTTTACTTTTTTTACATAATCGAATAATAAAGACACTCAGCTGCTTGTACAACAAATACGTCCCAATAATAACTACCGTTGTAACAGGAATCATCATAATAAATACCATTGCGCCATGCGATAGAAGAGCTCCTACATAGCCAGCACTAAGCAATACTACTGCTAATATTGAAGAAATGATTGATGCTTTCGGTTCCGGTTTTGCCTCTGCTGACCCTCTAAACAACTTCATAATTTTATTTTTACGGATCATTCCTGCACTAAACAATGATATGATCATAAATAATATGAAAAACATAATACTTGTTACAACAATTGCTTTCATCGGTATGTAATAGGATAAGGAGATATCTAGTTTTAATATCATCGGGGCGACAAATAGTAATACCCCTGAAAATAACATACCTGAAAGAATACCAAAAATAATTGCCCCTATTCCAATCATAATATTTTCAAAAAAGATAAGACGCTTTAATTGATATTTCGTCATACCTAGCATCATTAAAATTCCTAGCTCACGCTTTCTCGTTTTTAAAAACATTCCCATCGAATATAAAATAAAGAAGAATGTAAATAAGTAAATAATAGACTGTGCAAAAGACATACTTACGAATACGTAATGACCCAATTCTCCTGCACTTAATGCCGGATGAAACGCAAAAAATGAATACACAAAAAAGGCCATAATAGCAAATGCACTACTCAAAAAATAGGCTGAGTATGTCCGTCTATTTCGCGTTACATTCCGATATGCGAGTTCTCTAATGTTCATATTACTTCTCCGCCCTTCTTTCTACTAACTATGTTTTTATATTAGTAAAGTACGGAAATACCTTCCATCGATTCAAATGACAAAAACCTTACAGTTTTGAAAGGTTTAAAAAAATTGCTTATACGTAGTACTTTATTTATAATGACTACATTCATATTCATACACACATCCTATTGTATATTCGTTAGTTTTGCGAAATAATAAAGGATAGAAGTATGTACCATTATACATATAAACTTATTTACCGCTTTAATATGAATAGGAGGAAAACATAATGACATTACAAGAACAGATTATGAAAGCATTACATGTTCAGCCTGTAATTGATCCAAAAGTTGAAATTCGTAAACGAGTTGATTTCTTAAAAGATTATGTAAAAAAAACAGGCGCAAAAGGATTTGTACTTGGTATTAGCGGCGGCCAAGACTCTACATTAGCAGGACGCTTAGCACAACTTGCAGTTGAAGAAATTCGTAACGAAGGTGGTAATGTAACGTTTATCGCCGTACGTCTTCCTTATAAAGTACAAAAAGATGAAGATGATGCACAATTAGCATTACAATTCATTCAAGCAGATCAATCTGTTGCATTTGATATTGCTTCAACTGTTGATGCTTTTTCAAATCAATATGAAAACTTATTGGGTGAATCATTAACAGATTTCAATAAAGGTAACGTGAAAGCACGTATCCGTATGGTTACTCAATATGCAATTGGTGGACAAAAAGGGCTACTTGTTATCGGAACAGATCACGCTGCAGAAGCTGTAACAGGGTTCTTTACAAAATTCGGAGATGGTGGTGCAGATTTATTACCATTAACGGGATTAACGAAGCGCCAAGGACGTGCATTATTACAAGAGTTAGGTGCAGACGAGCGACTTTACTTAAAAATGCCAACAGCTGATTTATTAGATGAAAAACCAGGTCAAGCTGACGAAACAGAGTTAGGTATTACTTATGATCAATTAGATGATTATTTAGAAGGTAAAGCAGTTCCAGCTGACGTTGCAGAGAAAATTGAAAAACGTTACACAGTGAGTGAGCATAAAAGACAAGTACCAGCGTCAATGTTTGATGATTGGTGGAAATAAATAAAACATAAAAAAGAAGCTAATCTCATTTAGCTTCTTTTTTATATGTTAACGATATACCCCTACTCTTTTCTCCAATAAATCTTGCAGGCAATCTTCATGCTGTTTACAAAATAACGGTGGCATGTCGTCTAACGGGAAAAACTTCAAATCCAACGTTTCATCACCATCTACTTTTTTGTCGCCTCCAACTATTGAGAATGAAAAGAACATCGTAATTGACTGTGCCTTGTCTCCATTTGGATATGATTGAAAATATTTTGTATACACTCCAATAAGCTCATTTATTTCTACATCATAACCGGTTTCTTCTTTTATTTCTCGGATTGCAGTTTCCGCAGCCGATTCTCCTATCTCCATTGCGCCACCTGGAAAGCCCCAAGCGTTAAAGTCTCCTCTTTTTTGCAGTAATACTTCCCCTTCTTTATTAAATACACAACCACCGGCAAAGTTTAAGAAAACATAATCATGCCCTACTTTTTCACGTAATTCTTTTATATAATTCGCCATTCTCTTTCCCCTTTTCATACTTCTTCTATCGCTATTTCTTATCTTTTTCAAGCAATTCAATAATTCGATCTAGCTTCTGGCTCATATTAATCACGTGGTGTTTCTTTGCAACGCTGCTTTGTAATACTCTTCTAATAAACAAAGTAAATGATATGAAAAACAAAACGATAAGTCCGATTACTAAACAAGTATATATCAATGTAAAAATATTACTTTCGAACAAGTTCATTCAGCATTCACATCCTCTCCTTTTTATTTTATCACATAATTCCCAATATTTTAAAGTGATCAACAAATATAAAAAGAGCATCTTTTACAGATGCTCTTTCTCATTGCTTAATACGTAAATGTAATTGTCGCCAATGAATAACCAGCCAATGCACTATAAGGTGCTACTTGATAAGACACACGCTTTGCACCTTTTGGCCAATTTATTTCATTTAATACTTTCTTTATATCTTGCATCGTTCCATCCATGGACTGCTTATACCGTACTTCTACTTTTTCTGGTTTGGCTGCAAACTGTTGCTGCAACTTTTGCTTAAATTCATTATAATTTTCTGCTCCATATTCTGCAGATAAGTATTGTAAATTTGTTTCTTTTAACATCTGCTCATATACAACAGTTTTTGAGCTACCAGCTTTTATTTTATTTGTTAATTCACCAAAATAACTTGTAGTTGCCGCTGGATATTTGCTACGATCCCATTCATGATCTTTACTTAACTGTTCGTCAGACATGTTAAAATATGAGTAAGTTACACGCCCTGCTTTATCTGGTACTGGATCATCAAATGTAGTATCTAGGTGATACCATTTGTTTTCAATGTTCACTAAATTCCACGCGTGAGCTTGTCCATTTCCTGTGCCTGTTACAATATGATTTTGAATACCTGCCTCTTTTAACAACTCATACGTTAATAATGTATATCCTTGGCAAACGGCAGAACAATTCGCTAATGCTTCATATGCTGTATACGCTTGATAAGACGTATCATAAGACACATGCTTAACAACGTAATCGTGAATAGCTTTTACTTTCTCATGCTCATCCATCCCTGGTTTTACAATTGATCCAACAATTGATTTCGCCTGAGCTTTTACATATTGAGTTTGTTCTTTTGATTCACGGTATTTTACTTGCAGTGTAAACGTATAGTCCCCTGGCATTCCTTTAATAGAATATCTAGTAGACGCTACATTATATTTTACATACTCATCAGCATCTACAATTTTATTAAACTCACCATACAATTGATCCATAATATTTCTAGCATTTCTATCTTTTGTTTTATATGTGATTGTAATATTTTCTTCTCGATTATCAATCTGTTTTTTTAATTCTTTTCTGAAATCATCTAATAACTTTACATCTGATTGTGCTGTCACTGTAGTCGGATTTGTAGCTGCATAAGATACAGATGACGCTTGTAAGCCTCCCATTACTATAGTTGAACAAAGTGCGGCAGCTGTCACATACTTACTTGTCTTTCCCATCTTGTCACTCCTTATATTCTATAACTATACGAAAAAGTATCGTATAGTTTCAGAGTATACAATACTTTTTCGTATAGGTCATATGAGATTATGCATATTAACTAATTCACATAAAAAGGTTGTTCTTTTTAAAAGAACAACCTTTTTTCATTAGCAAGTTTGTAATACGCAGCATGTATTTTCAAAACGTTGATTTTTCAAATCCTCATTACTAATACAGAAATATAGCATCCCTAGTTCTCCCCAAACCATATTACAATTTTTATGATCTGAATCAATTTGGAATAAAAGAGTCATTTGCTGCGGGTTTACTCCCATATATTCTCCTGTCTCATATAACACTTCTTCTTGTACAGAGAATGGCTCACCAAACATTTGATGGTTATCGTAGTTATCCGGAATTAGCTCTTCAAGTAATTGCAAGAAACGATCTGAATCAGCCTCATCTTCAATGAAAAGCTCTGGTAATTTGTATGTCAGTTCAAAAGTAATTGCACACTGGTTATATTTCGCTTGTATTTCATTTTCACTTCGTAATTGCTCTACAGGAACATCATAATAAAGTACACGCCCAGCCTCTGTTAGCTTCACATTTTCTTCAAAATAATTTTCAATGCAAAAGAAATACAGCATCCCCGTCTTAGGAAGATTGTGATCCATACCAACGTTTTGTAAATCACTTAAGTTAAATTGTGCGATAAATTGTAGTGGATTTCCTTTATGCTTTGGATTTTCAAATAAAGCTGGTAAATCAGGAACTCCTCCCATTTTCGAACTACCTATCGCAACAGTTCCCTGCTGCTTTGGCACAACTTTTATACAAGGAAATACAGTATTAATAAGTTCCTCTTTCAAGTGTGTTAGTTCATATTTATCAATTAATACTTCAATTTTTTTATTCATAAATTCTCCTTACATTTACATACTTATTTATATCATAGTACAAAGATTATACTTCATTCTTTACAAAATCAACAAGCCTCCAAAAAACGGGCTTATCCTTCGTACGCGAACAAGTTTAAAAAAGCATACTATACATTGTTCCTACAAACACGATAGTTCTTTAGTTCTTCCAGTACATTTTCCCCTCGTTCATTTTTATTTTTAATATAAGGAGGAATTCCACATGGGTTACGGATATAGTTGCGGCGGTTACGGTTACGGCGGTAGCTGTGGTGGTTGTGGTTACGGAGGTTTCGCTTTATTAATTGTTTTATTCATCCTTCTAATCATCATCGGAGCTAGCTGTTGGGGCGGCTTTGTAGGCTGCTAGTAAACTTAAAAACTATTGTAAAAAAGCACGTACAATACGTGCTTTTTTGCCATTTCCAAATCTTTTATTTGAAAGGAAGTATGTTTAATGAAGATTGATGGTGTTTTTGAAGGAGGCGGTGTGCGCGGTATTGCGCATGTCGGGGCAATTTGCGCGTTAGCCGAAAAAGGTTATGAATGGGAACGTGTAGCTGGTACATCGGCTGGTTCGATTATTGCAGCGCTCCTAGCGGCAGGATATTCTTGTTCAGAGTTAAAAACGATTATAACTGATATTGATTATAATAAATTTACGAAAAGAACTTTTATTGATAGAATTCCTTTTATCGGTAAGGGACTCAGTGCATGGACTACTCTAGGTATATACTCTAATGTATTTATAGAAGAATGGATTGAAGAATTACTTCGAAAAAAAGGTGTTCATTTATTTACTGATTTACCGGATCTAAACAAACTCAAAATCATCGCCTCTGATATTAGTAATGGTAAAATGGTTGTCTTTCCTGACGACTTACCAAACTACGGATTTTTAAATTATCGCTTCTCTATCGCTAAAGCGGTAAGAATGAGTAGTACAATCCCCTTCTTCTTTGAACCCGTAAAATGGAGAACTCCAAAATGGAAGCAGCCTTGTTATATGGTTGATGGAGGAATTCTAAGTAATTATCCAATTTGGATCTTCGATTCACCTACCACTCCTCGCTGGCCGACTTTCGGATTTCATTTTGTAAAAGATGAGATCCAAGCTGACCCTGCTCACTATAACGAGCCTATTTCTATGTTCAAAGGACTATTTAAAACAATGATGCAAGCTCATGATTTACGTCATTTAGATAAGGAATCAAAAGCAAGAACGATTACAATTCCAACAGGAACGATTACAAGTACTAATTTTGAACTGACAAAGGAAGAAAAAGAATGGCTTTACAATTCTGGTTATAACTCTGCTAATAAATTTTTACAAGCTTGGAATTTTAGGCAATATATTGATGAATATAGAAAAGGCAATCAAGACCGAAAGACAAATCGATTTTTCCGTCAACTTGACTCATAATATTATTATTTTGCATACAAAAACGTTTGACAAATTAATAGTAAATAAGCCTAGTAATTTCTAATATTACTAGGCTTATTTACTTCCTATACAATCTCGTACATTGTTTAAGGATACGATAACCCTTCGGCTTCTTCTGCAGTAATAACTATGTAACGATTTCCCGTTCTTAATCCTAACAGTTCTGCTTTTTCAATTGCTTCTTGCTGCGTCTCCGCATAAGCAGCTAAATATTTTTCTCCATTGATCATTTGGCAAATTACATATTGTTTCATTACTTTCTCCTCTTACTTTTTCATTAGTTGTGCAAGTTTTTTTATACCTATTTCAATTTCTTCTAACGTTGCGTATGAATACGATAGGCGTAAAAATTGATTTGCACTTCTATCATATAAAGTACCTGGGTTTAATAAAACCTTTTCTTGCAGAGCTTTATCAAATAAACTGCGATATGAAATGGGTACTTTTATATGTACCCATATATAAAATCCCCCTGTTGGTTCATGCCAAGTTGCTATTTCACGAAGATATTTATCTAACATTAGTAACATAAAATCTCTTCGTTTTTTCAATTCACTTCTTACAAAGCGCAAATGCTCATCATATAGACCATTTGTAAACCACTCTGCTGCAATTTGCTGGGATATAGTGCTTGAACCATAATCTGTTTGCATTTTTATGTCTGACAATCTTTGAATTACTGGCTCAGGTCCAACAATCCATCCAATTCTTAACCCTGGACTAATTACTTTGGACATGCTTCCAATATGTAGTACGATTCCATTTTTATCATAGGCTTTTAAAGGTTTCGAACAAGGTGCATCAAACCATAAGTCTTGATACACTGCGTCCTCTATAATAGGTAATCCAATTTCATTACATATTTCCATCACTTCTATTCGTTTCTTCGCATTCATACTAAAGTTCGTTGGATTATGAAAAGACGGGATTGTATATAAAATTGATGCATTAAATTGCTTCTTATATTTTGTAATATATGATGTATTTAAACCGTTCTCATCCATTGGTATTCCAATGAAACGCATTCCTGCGGATTGAAAAACATTAAGCGAATATAAATAGGATGGTTTTTCTAATAAGATGGATGCCCCTTTTGGAAGAAGCCCCATAGAGATAAGTTGCAGCGCTTGAATTGCTCCTGAAACAATTAATATAGAGGCAGGAGATACATATACGCCATGCTCCTTTAAGTATTCGGAAATCTTTTCCCTTAAATAAAGATTTCCTTTCGGCTCTTCATACCCAAGCGTCACATTTGACTTTAAAAGCTTATTCATAATTTCTTTCATCTTTTTCTCAGGTAAGAGACTCGGCGCGAGCTCACCTGTTCCTAACCGAATTACATGTGGATAAAATTCAGCTTGATTAATCTCTTGAATAGCTGGGAGATTCGGATAATGAACTCCTGTTTCTACATAAGACTGCCAATTAGGTGGGGGTGCGTAAGTTGAAGCATTCTCATTATTATTTACAACAATTGTTCCTTTCCTGCCATTCCCTTCAATGTATCCCTTCGCAACTAGTTCATCGAAAGCCATTACAATTGTGCTTCGATTCACACCAAATGTATGGGCCAAATCTCTTTGTGAAGGTAATTTTGTTCCAACGGTCCATTCTCCATTAACGATCCTTTCTTTTATATACGTTTCTATTTGTTTATACAGCGGCGTCGCTAGAGACATATTCGGTTTCCAAACGAATCTTTCCATCATATCACCTTATATTCTTTTTGGTTGGTAACCTCCCCAACCATATGGATGGATACAAATTTTCATTTCTTCTATACAATATACACTATCATAATGAATTAAAATAGGAGGTAATATGATGAGTGAAGCAATTATTCATGGTATCATTCTTGCATTTGGACTTATCATTCCATTAGGTGTACAAAATGTTTTTGTCTTTAACCAAGGTGCTAGCCAACCAAACATTTGGAGGGCAGCCCCTGTAGTATTAACTGCCTCTATATGTGATACGTTACTCATATTGATTGCGGTGCAAGGTGTCTCCCTTGTACTCCTTACTTTTTCTTGGCTAACTAACTCGTTATATATAATTGGATTTTTCTTTCTCCTATATATGGGCTTTGTTATTTGGAGAAGTAACCCTTCCAACGATGTAAAACAAGAAAAAAGTATGCCTTTAAAAAAGCAAATCCTTTTCGCAGCATCAGTTTCGTTATTAAATCCACATGCAATTTTAGACACAATCGGTGTAATTGGAACAAATTCTATTCAATACATAGGAAGTGAAAAATGGGCTTTTACACTTGCAACTATTATCGTTTCTTGGATTTGGTTTATAAGCTTAGCTTTAGCGGGGAAATTTCTAAAAAGACTAGACTCAACCGGAAAGACAATCTTATTATTAAATAAATTTTCTGGTCTCATCATATGGGGTGTCGCGATTTACATGTTAAAACAAGTTATTTATTCTTAATGAACGAAAGAGAATTGCATGTTACTGAAAACATCATGCAATTCTCTTACAAATTATGAAGTAGGTTCCGGTTTCTGTTTTACCGTCTTTGCATCTTTTGCTGGTTTAATCCAAATGATTGCTATAACAGCACCAATGGCGGCGAAAATACTAGTCAAATAAAACACTTCATGGTCCGCCCCTTTCATGAAAAAAGAATATAAAGGTGGTCCAGCTGCTACACCGATAAATCGCATTGAACTATAAAAGGACGTAACCGTTCCCCTCTGCTCCTTTTCAATTCCTTGTGTAATGAGGGCATCTAAACATGGGAGAGCCATACCAATCCCTATCCCCATAATAACGAGACAAAGAAGTAGTAAATAAATCCCTTTTATAAATAAAGGAATGATGACTGATGCAGCTGCCATTAAAAAACCAATATAAATACACTTCTTCATAACATTTTGATTATCTCCAATTTTTTTACCGGCCATATATGAACTAATTGACAGTACAAGTAACGGGATAGCAAGCACACACCCTTTCCATATACCATGAATGTCATACTTTGATTCCAGTATAGTCGACAAATAAAAGAGAATTCCGAATAAAATAAGCATAATAATTGCACCTAATGCAAAAATGGCAATTAACCATCTTCCTTTTTCTCGAAACGTAGAAAGAATAGATTTTATAAACTCTTTAAGTGGTGGTACTTCTCCTTCTTGTTTCTTTGCCTTTACTAGAACAAGTAATAAAACAATTGATACTACGCATAAAACTGGAATCGCCCAAAACGGTAAGAACCATACAACAGCAGCAAGAGCAGACCCTAAAATAGGGCTCAGCACTTTCCCAAATGTATTGGATGTTTCTATGATTCCTAAACCTGTACTAACTTGTTTTTCGTCTTTGTATAAATCACCAACACACGGTATAACAACTGGCATTGCACCAGCAGCACCAATACCTTGAATCGCTCTACCAATCAATATCCAATTGTAGGGATTATCAACTTTCCAAGATACCCAACCAGTTATCGCTCCTCCTATAGCTGCAATCAGCAAACTCGGAACCATTACCATCTTTCGTCCCCATCTATCTGATAAATAACCAGCAATCGGTATAAGTAAAATGGCTACGATAGAGTAAATTGTAATAATCATGGATACTTGAAACGATGAAATATGTAATTTCTTTTCAATAGTCGGCAGAATTGGGATGAGCATTGAATTCCCTAATGTCATAACAAGTGGAACTGATGCAAGCGCAATTAAACAACAGTTTTCTTTTTTTAACATGTTGGCTTCGAAACCTTTCATCATATATTTCTTACCATATAATAGCCCCGCTGGAACGTAACTTTTCATTCCACCAGGGCTATTACATCTTTACTACTTCCCATTCACAACAAAAGAAATTGGGGAAATTATAGTATTATTCCTATTCTTTGAATCCAGTTCACAATATATCCATACCAATTAATTGAAAAAAAAAGAAAGGAAGAATCCTTCCTTTCTCCTATAACCTTCTACAATTAGCGAGTATATCCGCCACCAAGTTGTTGTTCTGCCATCGCTACAAGGCGTTTTGTAATTTCACCGCCTACAGAACCGTTTGCACGTGAAGAAGTATCAGCGCCAAGTTGTACACCAAACTCTTGTGCAATTTCATATTTCATTTGATCTAAAGCTGCTTGTGCTCCATGTGATGCTAATTGATTAGAATTACGATTTCTAGCCATTACCAATCACCTCCTTATTTATATATAAATTGTGTTAAATTCAAATTAAAATACATGGAAATTTTTGGTTATTTTTTACCATAAAAAAAGAGCCTCTAAAACGAGACTCTCACATCATTTCACATTACGAAGTTACTACTTCTAATTTTCTATTTATTAATACTTTCATTTCTTCTTTTAATATCTCTTTTGCATTATGTCCAAACCATTCTAAGGAAGCAAAAAGATCCGTACCTCTCACTTCCTGAATAATCTCATCATAATTTACAATACCTTCAAATAACGGAACCATACCAATACGACTTCCTGCTGCAGCATATACATTGTTAGGTTCAAACACATGCAAATAATCCGCTGAAGATATATTCTTAAAATGGTAATGTAGTGTCCACGGCTTTAATCGATGGAAACTGTCTATTGGATCTGCGCCAGACTCCCATATATGAAGAAAATCAAGATTTATTTTTAAATTCGGATGATTTACTTCTTCTAATAGTTCTATAGTAGAAGGCAATGTGTCCGTTAGTGTATTGGGATGTGTTTCTAACAGCACATACATATTGTGCTGAGCAAACACATCACAAATCTTACGTATTCGCTTCACATACTCTTTTCTCTCTTGTTCCGAGAAGTCCTTGCTCTCTTTTTGCCCAGCAAACGTGCGAATTTTATTCGTATTAAACCAATTAGCTAGTACTACAAGTTGTTCACTTTTCTCTATCGTTTTTTCAAAATCTGCTGATAATGATATATCTAAGTAATCACTTATCATCGTAATTTCTAAGTTTTTATCCTTTAGAAAAGTCAATTCTCGTTCTGTCGTTTCGCGTTCTTGTATATACAAATTTTGTGCATGAGTCCCCCACAATTCAATTCCTTCAAAACCGTTTTCATATGCAAATTGAACAATATCAGTAAATGAAATTAATTGATGACGAAATGAAATGGTACATAGCGAATATTTCATAGCATTAAACTCCCCTATCTTAAATTCAGTTAGCTTATTAAAAAGTTGCGACAGACTGATTTGTTTTCATACCTTTCCATGATAGAAACTGTCTCTCTAATTCCTTCTTAATTTGCAGTTCAATTGCATTCATTTCATCCAGTTTTTCAATAATCGATACTAGCATACCTTTATTATTCGTCATTGCCATTTTAATTGCACGATACTGTACATTTGTAAATCCTTGTACAATATCCTCTACCCGATCACACCAATAATCAAATTCTTGCTCCGAATATTGCAACGTTTCACGGAAGTATGCAAAGGCATGTTCATAACTATATTTACGAATTGCAAGTACTGGTATTTGTTTTACTGCTGCTACAAGACCAGAAAGCGCATATCCTTCTTCCTCATTTGCCATTTTTACAATTAAATTTTTCAGTTCCATAGTCAGTTCATTGTCGTTCTTTTTTAATGTTTCTGTGAAATAACTAGCTACTGTTTCTTGCGTTGGCTCCCCAATTCCTTCTATATCAATGAAATAACCTCCACCAAATGGGTTATCTTGAATAGAGTGAAGTACTTTTTCTCTTTCCATATTTCCTTCCCAACGAAAATCAGGATCTAGCATGAACCACTCTTCTTCTTTCTCTGTTTTTGATATCATTAAATAATGTGGAAACGGTTTTTGATGAAATTTATTTTCCCTCTCTGGTAATAGAGACATATCAACCATTACAATGACATAACGATTTTCCGGCTTGTTTTCTACTAATTCTAAAAACGTTTCTACATTGCTATCTTTATCTTTTGCATGATTATACCATTCGTTTACTTTAATACCGTACAATTTTTCAAACCAAAGTAAATAATGATCATGGTTAATGTTTTCAGAGTGATATGAAATAATTCCGCCTTCTGTTATATCAAAATCTCCATCCCATAGTCCAAAATAAAATGGACGAAAATCAATGTTGCTACGCCTTTTTATAATTTCACAAAAACAACTCACTAAACAGTGCACTTTAATTGAAGTCATACTCTCATCCACTTTCCTAAAGGTTAGTTATTCACATTTATTTCCTGTAACGGCTCTAACTCCTCCATAAAATCAAGCAAAGATCCTACAGTAAGAAATGCCTTTGGGTCTACCTCATCCTCTGGAACGCATAGCTTTACATCCATTTCTATGTATACAATAAGCTGTAACATCATTACCGAATCTATATATAAATCTTGATTTAAGCGCATCGTTTCTTCTAAATGCGTTACATTTTTCAGTTCCATTTTTTCTACCATAATTTTTAACACGGCATTCTTTAACGCTTCCCGTCTCATGTTGTAACCTCTCCCATCTCTAGTAACTTTCTACTTACTTTTCCATTTTTATTTTTAGGAATTTCATTTACACTTTCAATTTCATGCGGAACTTTATAAGAAGGTAAGTGCTGAATACACCATTCTCTTATTTGTACTGGATCAACATGAGAGATCACTTTCGCTTTAACTATTTCGCCCATCACAGGATGTTTCCCTCGATATACAATTGCCTCTTGCACACCTTCCAATCGAAGCATCGTTTCTTCTACCTCTATAGGAAAGACTTTTAATCCTGAAACATTAATTACATCGTCCATACGCCCCATAAAATGAATGCCATGCTCAGATTTATACCCCAAATCTTTCGTGAAAATTTCCTTATCATTCATTTTCACGACGATTTCTTCCGGTGCATTTTCATCTGAACCTATGCTTATACTCGCATGAGGTAGAGGGTTTCCTAAATCTAAATGGCTCTTCATATCATGACATATACTAATACAACCTGCTTCAGAACAACCGTATTGCTGCATCATATATGTTGTCATTTCTTTTAGTTTATAAAATAGTGCTTCTGGCAAAGGCGATCCTGATGTCATAATTTTATGAAACTGGAACGTTCCTAATGGAAAACTCCCCATAATGTGTAACATAAGTGGTACTGCATATATGATATGTTTTTCTGTATTGCGAACTATATTTAATGCGAATTTAGGATTTTTGTTCGTAATGATTACAGGCTTGCTCCCCCTCGTAATTGCTGATAACGTACCACATATTAGTCCGTATGAATGTGAAACAGGAGCCATAACGATTGGCACTTCATCTACTTCACAGTTTAAAGCTTCATTATAGGCAGTAATTTCTGTATCAACTTCCGTCCATGCTCTACGAATCAGTTTCGGTTCTCCCGTAGTTCCCGAACTATATTGCAATAAAGAAGGCTCTTCTAGTAAAAAGTTCCCTACTTCTAATTTTGTAAAATCGCCATATTCTCCATATAAAACTCCTGCACAATTTGCACGCTTTGCCATTTCAATAGCCGTTTCTTTTGGCGTATCTTCATGTATAAGTAATACTGATGATTTCTTTTCTTTTAAGAAAAACACAAGCGTAATAATATCGAATGGATCTTTCAGACAAAGTGCAAATCTATTTCCTTCTGCTTCTTGAAATTGTTCCATTTCCTCATAAACTTGTAATCTCAAATCAAAATCACTTTTGCTATACTCTTGTTTATTAACGATTAGCATAATTTCCCCCTGTAACAACTGATTTTTGTTTCATAAGTTGTCTTACTCTATACAATGGATTTGGAACTTCATGAACAAGCGATTCCACATCCATATATAATCGACGTTTCGTTAATTGTTCAGCATAGAATGTAGGTGCATATAATTGAATATTTTCAAATCTACCTTTCAGATGTGGATATATTCTTAAATGATCTTCAATTTCTTCAACAACCATCATCCAAAAATGTTCTTCTTTCAATCCATATTCATCCGCAAGTACGAATGCTAATTCTCCTAAATTAAACAGGAAAAGTGCATCTAACACCATCTCTTGCAAACATTCGATGCGATCCATTTCAAAGAAATCATTCATTTTTCCATTCGCATATGTTTTATGCATTTTAGTAAAGTCGGGACATTTGTCAACTTCTTTCAAATATGGACGATAAAACTCAAGTCCTTCGTGAAAATCCTTTAACGCAATACGAACCGGCACCCCTTCTTTATGGACTAGAATCATATTTTGTCCATGTGATTCCAGTGCGATGCCATGCTCTACAACAAGATGTATAACTGGTATTATCGCTTTTTGAATAAGTAATTGTAGCCAATCCTTCATTCCATATTTGTTCAACCACGCATCAATAATTGGTGTACCATCTTTCTCTTTAGCGTATAACCCATTAAAAGGAATTGCATCCTCTTGTGCATCTAAATACTTATGAACGCTTTCGCGCCAAATACATCCTAATGAACCATATATAGCTTTCTTATTCGTGTCATACGTTACACTTGAAAACTCACTTAACAAGATTAAACGTGCTTCATCCATTAAATAGGCGTCATTACTTACAACATCATTTAACCAATTTGATATTACTGGTGCACTCACAACAGAGTATGGTTTCAGCGTACGGAGTGTTGAAGTGTTGAGTAAATTCATCGATAATTTAACGTACGGTTTCTTTGGACTCGTAATATTTCTTAACGTTCTCATTGACTGTTGCGCGCAATAATCGTCCTCTGATTTTTCTAAATAAACAATAAATTTACCCTGTATATGATCCGCATAATTTGAAATGATGAAATTCTCCCACTGCCATGGGTGAACAGGTATAAACACGTACTGTTTTGGATTACATCCCTTATTACGAATTCGTTCCATAAACTCTTCTAATTTACGCTCGCCAATCTCCTCTCTTAAAAGGTTGTTATACATCACTTCATTCTCATAACCTACAGTCGCATAATTCTTATGCGCTGCAATCCATATGAGTTTTATTGGCTGCATAAATTCATAACCATATTGAAAATTGTCACGATATTGAAAGCCAACACGTGCTTTATAACTAGGATGATATGGATGGCCGTCTATTAAATGACTTTCAAACTCATCGTAAGATTTTTGAGTGTATTCTTTCTTATTATTTCTTTCATATTGTGCAATCGTGTCTTTAAATATTGTTTGTTCTAATTCGTGCATAAAAGAATCTAATTTAGCTTGTTCTACACTAGCAACCCGAAAAACTTCTTCTAGAAATTGCGAGACAGATTGTATTTCTTGCTGTTCATCTTGGACTCTTACTATTAATGAGTCTAAAGAAATACGTCCAAATGTCATCCGTTCCCTGCCATAGCATTTGTACGTGACACTTTTGTCTTCTTCATCAAGTCCTTGTATTATAAAAAGAATTTGTTCTTCTTTTTCTATGCGAACCGGTGTAATAATCCCCTCATAAATTAACGATTCTACTAATTGACGTAGCACTCTTCTTCGTACTGAAATGTAATCTTCCGATTCGAGCGCCTTCAATACTTTCGTATGATACATGTCCACTCTCATAAAACCCTCCACCTTATGACAAAATACCATTATTTGTATTACGTGAAATTTTAACGCTATTTATGAACGAACAGCCACTTCTCTAACGAGCGGATTATGTACTTGCACATAAATTGCTTGCTCTAATGGATTACTTAACTCATCGACATCGAAAAATCTCGTTAGTAAATTTGCTTTACACGCTAACTTATCTTCGTCCAATAATTCTCTTAAAAATGTTGAAGGTTCCCGGTTATACGGAAGGAATGATTCAAGTACAGACCTTAATTCCGAGAGAAGAATTTCCTCCTTAATTAATCCTGCTGTGCCAAAACCATTAATGAGGCCAAACATATTATTGAAAATTAAGTAGTAACGAAATCTCTCATCCACAATATAGTCGTCATATAAATTTCCAGTACGTTCTCCAATACCAGCTAATTCATTATTAAGCATCTCTTTCATTGAATTACAGAAATAAAATCCTTGATTATCACGGAAATAATATTTGACCGGATAACCATCTTTTAGCTGAACAACGCTATTTTGCTGATGAGCTTCTAATGCAACACCATACTGTAAATACATCCATACCATTGGCTTTAAAGAAATATTCATATATCGTCTAAACCACTCTAAGCTTACTTCTTCACAGCTTTTACTTTCTAAATCTGCTAGGCGATGAATAATATTCGATAACCGCGTACGCTCCCCAGGTATAGCGTCTTGAACTAGCCCAGCAATTAATGTTGCGTCGTTTGCATGTTCACTATAAAAAGGGTTCTCGCGAATAATCACTTCAAATCCAGATTCTTGTGTTCCATAATTTAATGTAATATAGGCTGGATCACAAATAAAATCAAAGCCTGGAAATCTCTCTCGTACTTCACCAATAGCCGTATTTAACATTTCCTTCCCTTCAAGACCACTCTCAAGTTCTTTCAGTTTATTAATACGCATTGAATTCGTTACTTTCACCGGAAATGAAAACTTAAGCATATACTTCGAATCGGGATGATATAGCGTCCTTAGTGATGATGTTGCCTTATAATACTTACCTACAGGACCAATATACTCAAGCAATTCTTGAACTATACAATCTTGTACGTAAGCTTGATGCAAGAGCCATTCTGCCTGAAGCGGATGAATTGGAATTAATGCATATTGATCTTCCTTACAGTACTTCGCTATAAATTCCTTACTAACCATCTCATCATTACTTAATTCTTCTTTTATAATCGTTGTTGTAGAATCTGATAATAATGATTTTTCATTTACTATACTTTTATGGGCCCGAAAATAATGAAGCTGACATTCTCCTTTTAATTCTGGAGAATACATTGCATTTTTCCAATCCAATATCCCCTGTCTACTCTTTGGTGTAGGATGAGTTAAATGCCCAAATAATAAAGACTGTTCCGCTTCTATAAAAGTTGTATGGAAACCGTATAATGCGGACGTATCTTCTATTCTCTCTTTTGTAAATTCCTCAATATTTTGACAACTACGGATAACTCGAAGCATAAGTTCCGCAGAATTAGTCCCTTCTCCGTAGTTGATAGACATCTCTTTTATTAAAAATGTAATAACTGTAACGTAATCTGCTTTAATAACAGAATTACTATCTCCAATTTGATAATAAAATTGTTCTCCAAACAAATGACGATCTGTTGATGATTTATATATAACTTCTCCATACAAAGTAACGTTCTGTGCCGATAGCCGACAACATAAATATGTGGGGACTGTATCTCTATTCAACGTATTACTGAAGATAATCTTCATTCTTTCATCCTCTGTAATCCATTCTCCACTCCCTGTTTCTCTTAAATAACAGTTTAAAAAGCTTTGTAATGTTGCATGTTCTGCGATTTGTTTCGCATGCTGCATGTTGGTCCTCCTCTTTATATTAAAGCTATCGAAATTTTATATAATAAACGATAATTGAATGTCGTTATCAATTATGATTCTAATTGATAATGATATTCAATTCAAGAGTATATTTCAGAATTTTTTTATCTGATTTAATTTTTCTTGTTTTCTCTCTTTTCTTTAATCTAGTTAAAAATACACAAAAAAAATACTCAGTTTCAAACTACATACTTACTATTTTTCATTAGTAATCTATCCAAAATCGTTAAACAAAAGAGGTATACCTTAATTGGTATACCTCTTTCAAACATAAAGTTTACATAATAATATTATTTAAGCAAATCTATATAACTGTTTGTATAACAAATTCAAATCTCTCCAACAATACGCTGTTTCTTCTACCCTTACTCTCTCTAAAAATTTCGTATCAATTTTTTCAGGGTTAAATTTTTCATAAAACTTTTTAGAAGGATTATTCGTAACAACCCAAACTAAAAGTGATTGCATATCATTGTTTATACAATCCGATAATAAAGCTTGAAATAACTTTTGTCCTATTTTCATTCCTTGATAATCTTGTAAAAGGTAGATTGCATATAATTCTCCATCACAATTATATGTACCAGTTCTTTCTACTCCCCCATCGATGAATCCAACTATGTCTCCATTTAAATTCTCTGCTACAAATCTAAATTGATGATTACCTTCTTTTTGAAAAATATCTTCCCATTGTTTTTCTCGTTTCTCATATGCTATATTATCTAGAATTTCGTCAGCAAATATCCCTTTATACGTTGTTTTCCAACTATCAACATGCACCTTTGCTATACCTGGTATATCATCCTTTATTGCTCTTCTAATATGTATTCCCATCATTTCTCCCCCTTGTTACTCATCATTATATCAATTTCATTCCTTAAAAATCCAAATAAAAAAGAGTGAATTCACTTCACTCTTTTTTATCACAATTATCTACTTTCCACTTCAACTGAAACTACTCGATCAATCTCTTTCAGGGAACTATATAACTCTGTTGTATATAAATCTTCTGGAGCTAAAATAACCATCTCCAGTTGCTGAAATGCTCCACTATCTATATCTTTAATTTTCACGCGTTTCACATGCATGCCTAAATTTTTAATTTGCTTAAATATACCATCTAACTCATGATGCTCTTTAACAGTAATTTTTATAGATAAATCCTTTTGTCTTAATGAATACGGTCCTGCAATTTTCACCAGTTGCGGAAGTACATTAATCGCTAAAATAATTAAAACCATAGCAACTGTCGCTTGTAAATAAAATCCCGCACCAATTGCGATCCCTAAAGCTGAAGCAGCCCACACCATAGAAGCTGTTGTTAATCCAGAAATAACATCATTACTTCTTCGTAAAATGACACCTGCGCCAAGAAAACCAATTCCACTAACAATCTGAGCGGCCAGTCGCATCGGATCCATATTTGTATGTCCTGGAACAGAATATACATGCACAGATTCAATTGAAACCATCGTAATTAAACAACTTGCTACAGAAATAACCATACTTGTTTTCACACCAAGTGGTTTATTCTTTAGCTGCCTATCTATCCCGATGAATAATCCTAAAAAGAGTGCTAAACCTAATTTGAGTAAAAATTCATATGACATATTTCCATTCTCCTTACTTTACAATGTTTCCCTTAGAATAACTCACTATAACTCTTTTATGATATCAATTCCAGTCTTTTCTATTCATTTAACGTAAAAAACCGAAAAAACATTTATAACGATGTTTCTCCGGCTTTTTATTACACTTTAGATTCTTCTTTATTTCTGATCTTTAATCTTAATTTCTGCATCTTTGTAGAATGCTAATTTACTGTCATTATACTCTTTTGTAAATTTGTTAAACTGCTCTTTCGACTTTTGTGCTTCCACATTTAATTCATTAACAGTTTTAACTTTTTCACCGATTTCTTTTAATTTCGTTTCTTTTACTTTTAATTTTTCATACAGTTCTTTTTCAGTCGCTAACACTTTCGTGTAATTTTCATTCATCTTTTTGAATGCATCATAACGATTTTTATACGACTCTTCTACTGCTTTTGCTTGTTTTTGTAACTTCTTATCTTCAATCTTCTCTATATTACTTTGAACAGATTTCGTTTCCTTTTGTGCTTTTTCTAGCATTTCTTTTTCACTTTTCAATACTTTTTCACGATCATCTACATTTGCAGTAGCTTGCTCTATTTTCTTCACAACTGCTTCATTATGATCTTTACCTTCTTGCAAAATTTGAGCATATAATTCTTGCCCTTGTTTCTCTAACTGCTCTAATTTTTTTGCTTCATCCACTAAAGATTTTTCTTGTGTTGCTGCTGTTTCAAAAGCTGTATATAGATTTTCTTCTGGCTTTTCACCGAAACAACCTGTTAAAAGTCCTACTGATAATGCTCCAACTACTGCTACTTTTCCATACTTCAACGTTCATTCCTCCATTACATACGGTTATCATGCCAGAAGTTCACTGGGAAGTGACTCTCTTCATGATAAGCTTCAAACTCATAACCCTTTTCTTTTAGCCCCTTTAAAATTGCTGGCACAGCAGCAACTGATTGCGGGTGAATATCATGCATTAAAATTACTTCCTGCGGTTTTGTTGCGTTTGTTAATACGTTTTGAGCAATTTGTGCTGCAGCTGCATCAACTGGAATTTTATTGTATTTCCAATCTAATGAATCAATTGTCCAATCCCATACTTTAAATCCGCCTTCTACCACTTTATTTCGAAGACCTTCATTCAATCCAGGCATCGAACCATATGGAGGACGTGTTAATTTAGGTGATTTCCCAATAATATTAGCGATTAAACCTTGATCTTCTTTCATCTCATTTACATACTCGCCATTTTTATATAACTTTGCGAAATTATGTGTCATACTATGCATGCCTACATAATGACCCTCAGCATTTTCACGTTTCACTAAATCAGGAAATTCTTTGACATTCGCTCCAATTAAAAAGAACGTCGCCTTCGCATCATGTTGTTTTAGCGTATTTAATAATTCAGCCGTATATTTCCCTGGCCCATCGTCAAATGTAAGATAAGCAACTTTTCTTTCTTTTCCATTAAAACGACTTGGTGCCGTTTTATTCATTTCAACTTTCGGCTGTTCACTTGCAAGCTGCACTACATTTTCTTGTTTCGCAACAGCTTTTGCTGGTGAAGTAATTGATTGAAACATGTAATACCCAATAGCTACTGCGGCAATCGCTATTAAAACGACTACTATTTGTTTAATTTTTAAAGCTTTTTCCATTCTATCGAATTCCTCTCCCTATTAATCTTATATATAAATCGCCCAATATAATTATACATCTATTTATTTTTATTTCACCATGTAAACAGATTTTTTTGTATTATAATGGGAGTTTTATCAAAAGTATTGTTCCATGTGTTTATACGACTAAACGTATCTCCATGAAGGTCCACCATTTTTTTTGACGATAGCTAAGCACCTATTGTATGATTATTAATCTGGTAAAATAGCTGGTCAATATATGATACATGATCTTTCGCAATTACTATCTCTTCGTCTTTCACCTTAATCGCTTCATTGTGTATGAATATGTAATTGCATTTTGAACAGTCTTTCTTTAACCTGTTTCAATTTCCACCAATTCAATTGTTCTATAAATAGTGATAAATTGAATTTCCTTCCCTTCAACTTTAGGAGCTAATTTCCAAATAGTCCCCTCTAGTATATCGTATAATTACACCTTTTGTTTATATAAATTAAAATGATTTTAGTATAATTTTTCCGCAACAAAAAACCGTTATTAAAAAGTTGCTAATCCACTTCAAAAAAAAGATTGGCAAAAGCCAATCTTTTTTTATTATTCGTTTCGAACTGGTTTTGGCGTTACACCTAAATGATCATTTAATTTTTTTGAAATATCTTTTACATTTTTTTCATTTGGAATGTAATAATAAATACCACCGATACGTTTATCTGTACCTTCTATTTGCATTTTTTCCATTTCCAAATTAGATCCTGCCATATTTTTTGTAATGGCAAGCATATCGTCAAATGTTAAGTTCGTTTTCATGTTTTTATCAACCGCATCTAGTAAAGAGCCCATTTTGCTAATTGATTGAACAGACATCGCTTTTTTGGCAATTGCTTCTATTACAAGTTGCTGTCTCTGTCCACGCATTGCGTCACTATCAATTTTACGCGTTCTTGCAAGTGCAAGTGCTTGTTCTCCATTTAAATGTTGGTAACCTTTTTCTAAATGGATCATACCAGCTTGGTCTTTACTATCTTGTTCAGTGAAAGTAACTGGGACATCAATATCAATACCACCAATTGAATCGACAATTTGTACGAATGATTCAAAGTTAAACTTCACATAATAATCAACAGGGACATTTAAAAATCTTTCCACCGTATCGCGTGTGCTTTCTACGCCACCAAATACGTGAGCATGAGTAATTTTATCTAATTTTTTTCTAGTTGGAATATAAACACGTGAATCACGTGGAATACTTACTAGCTTAACAGACTTATCATCTTTATTAATTGTTGCTAATAAAAGTGCATCTGTTCGAACTGCTTCGCCATATTGGCTTTTTCTCATTTCACTTCCATCTACACCCATGATTAATATTGAAATATTATCCTTTAAAGGTTCAACTTCTTTATCACGCTTTGATGACTTTTCAATTTTCGCATACGCATCATTTACAACAGCTTTTGCTTTATTATATATAAACGAACCATATCCTACTCCTCCAAAAATAAGTAGGAAAAATGGAATTAATATGAACCATTTTATTGACTTTCTTTTAGAACGCTTTTTATTACTTCTAGTATTTTGTTCTAATTCAGAGCTCATACCCATTCGCCTCTCTTTCTCTTTACCAAGTATAATGTAAGTCTATTTATCTTCATATTGAATTTCCTTTCATTAACCTTACAATTTTGTAAGGTTACTACTTAAACCCAATATGTATTCCATTTCACATTATACTCTCGTACTTATTTTTGGCAAGTCACTATTTACCAATTTCAAAAATTTAGCACTTCGAAACATGCAAATTTACAAATTCATTAACTCTTTCATTTTAAATTAGGATATCTTTTTCCAGATAAACGATATGAATAAAAAGTCCAGCTAATGATAAAATCTCTATGAATACAGTATATTTCACGTTATTATTTCTCAAACGGCGTATACATGCTTTTCTTCCCCTGATTATCAATAAAAGCCGACTTTGCTTTTATTTTCGTTTTTTCTACTTCCATGTCTTCATTTGAGAAGTTCACAATGATTTTAATATTTTTTCCATAAGAAACAGATTGTACTAGCTTATCTTCTGACAAATACGCAAAATTCGTCATCTCTTCTTTTACTGCTTTTTCATGAACTTCATTCCAAACTTTTAGATGCTCTGTAATTTCTTTTTTATGTTTATTCCACTCTACTTCATCTAAATGGTACAACGGAGGAACATTATACAATAATTCAGACAGCATTCGATTTCCAACTTCATCTTTTACCTTTAAACTTCCCCATTCCCAATGGTGCGTTGTAATAACGGAATCATTGTATACTAATTTATATAATGGTACCGAATATACTGGGTTTAAATATACTTGTTTATATTCTTCTTTCAATGGTACTTGTTTTGCATATTTTTCGGGAACATTTTGATTTGGTGACCAATATCCACCGACATAATACGGACTTGTTTTATTTTTCCGCATATCTTCATCGTCCCATTTAATAACAGGTGTTTCAATTCCGTGTGCAAATGCAATCGTACTACTAGCAAAATCATTTCCACCTTCAGAACCAACGACCATATCCTTTTCTTGCGCAATGTAGTCCATTCTTTTTAAACGTGCTTTTAAATCTTGCTCTTGTGTCGTTATATGTTTCGCTGAATAGTCATCGTAAATTTCACCTGTTGCATCACAATCAATAAACCATGAATTATATTTAGGACCATTTTGTAATATATCATTCATGCGTTCCTTTACACTAGGCAGCGATAAAGTCGGGTTTAACTTGCGACCTCTGCCTAAAAAGCCTTGCACCTTTTCTCCGTTTTTCTTCGTTACAGTAGCCTCTTCATATAATGATGGGTCATTAAAGGATGCTGTGTTCCAATTTTTATCACTTTTTTCGTGAATGGAATGATATGAATCATACGGACCAACTAAATACCCCATTTCCTTAGCTTTTGTCACGAAATTAGGTTGCATAAATCCTTGTTCCCAGTTCGGCAGACCAATCCACGCTTTTTCTATTCCTGCCTCTTTCATTTCCTTTAGTATGTCCGTTCCATCTGCATTCCCCCATTTACTTACCTCTTCAACCGCATCACCAAGTAGCGACTTTAATAAATGCTTATTTAAGCTATACAATTCTGTGTTCGTTAAGTGACCTACACCTTTCTTTAATAGCACACTAGCTTCCTGATCCACGTTTTGAAAAATATCCTCTTTATAAAATTCCTTCATGGATAATACTTCGTTTATATAACGTAAAATAACATTTTTTTGATACTTATCAATGAAATCTTGTTTACTTACTTGATCTAATACATTCAGTTCCCCAGGCTCTGAACTATTCTTTTGAATAAGTTCTTTTATATGACTAAACAGCGGGCTATTTATTTGCTCCTTTAGTTTCGGCCAATTTATATTACTTTCTGATAAACCATTTTGATTCCAAAAATAAAAATGCGCCGCTCCATATAACTTTTCGATTTCTTTATTTTTTCTAGCCTTTTCTTGTAATGTTTTAAATTCACCTTTTCGAACAATATCATCCTTATACAGTTTAGCAATGCTTACCGCATCATTATTTGTCACATATAATTGAAATCCATATGTTTTATTTTTATTTATGCTCGGAAATTCATGTGTAAAATCAAATCCTATTTTCGGATCCGAATGAAATTTCAATTCATTATTAAACATATTGTTTGCAATATATACAATTGAATATTTCGAACCATTTAATGCGAAAAACTTCATAGAAAATGATTCAGCAAATGAATATGCATCATCCTTTAAAAACTTCTTCCAATTCTCATCATTGCTCGGAATTTGCTTACCCTCCCATAACGGAAGTGTATAATTTTCAGCTTCTACTTTCGGCCATGTAAAGCTTTCTGCACCAGTCGATTCCACTTCAATGTTTAAGTGGTCTTTTTTCTTTTCTAATTTTATTTTTACTTTTTGATCTGGATATTCCCACGATGTACGATCCTTTTCTTTTTTTACATTCGATACCTTCATTTTCGGTAGGGGTTGTGATGCCTGTTCCTTTACACCCTCATGTTCTACAGTTAATGTGAATGTTTCTGGATTTACATCATAAGTAAAATCTTTATACGTCGCTTTCTTTATTTTAGACTCTTGTACAGCATTACTACCTTTTACGTCACAACCCACTAAAGTCGAAAATGACATAGTTGTAAGAAGACATATCGCTATCATTTTTTTCATCCTCTGCACCTCCACCAATGAATATACAGGTGGTTTGTTACAGGAATGTGGCAAAAAATAATAGAGCTAGCATTTTGCTAGCTCTATTTGGAGTATTAAAAGTTGATATGAACAACTATAATTCGCTTAGAAGATATATAATACAGTAACTGCATTTTTCCTCAACAATTATGAAACTAAACAAATCAAAATTTTAACAAGCATTCTTTAACTGAAAAAATAAGTGTATACAATGTATCCTAAAAGTAGTACTAAAATGATTATCCCTGTACCTTTCCAATTCATACCGCCTGCTATATCAACTGGACTACCTGTTTCCGCTCTATTGAGTCCGTCATGTAAAGAACCAGTAGGATTACTTTTTAATTCACTTTGTCTCATACACTCTCTTTTTTCTTCTGGTGACTCTTTATTCATTTAATCACCTCCAAAATGAATGCACTCTTTGCTACATTATTCAAAATTAACATTTGTTTTATATTTTTTCCGAAAAAACCTAATTTAAAATAGGTTTGCAACGTAAAGAAAGCTAGCCATGCCAGCTTTCTTTATAATCCAATATGCTCTTCCTTATTTACAATAATACCTTTATGGTCGATTTCAAGCTCACATACTTTCATATCTGTAAATACTCTCGCTAATTGCTCAGCGATTTCTTGACGTTTCTCATATGGCGTTAATATAAAAATAGATGGTCCCGCACCGCTAAGTGCTGTGCCGTACGCACCAAATTCTTTTGCGCATTTACGAATAGATGGTAATAACGGTACGAGTTCTAAACGATATGGCTCGTGAAAATGGTCTCTCTCCATCATTTCACCTACAACTTCCCACTGCTTTTGACATAATGCAGCTACTAATACGTTACTTATCGCACTAGCTTTAACTGCCTCATGAAACGGAAACATCTTTGGTAATACAGATCGACTTTCATCTGTATTTAATTCTTCATTCGGAATGAGAGAAATTACACCTAATTCCTTGCTCTCAATTCTTACGACGGAAACATCCTTTCCATCAAGTGCTCCAATTACAGTTCCACCTAATATAGAAGCAGCAACATTATCAGGATGTCCTTCAAAATTTGTAGCAATTTGAACTTTTTGATCAGCAGTTAAGTTCAAATTGCCTAGTTGATTCGCAAGCTCTATCCCAGCTACAATCGCTGATGCACTACTTCCTAGCCCTCTTGTTAATGGGATATTACTAGTAACTTCTATTATATGGGGTGATATAGAAGGACATACTTTACATGCCGTGCTAACGATTAAATTTTTATCGTCTGTCGGAATTGATTCTTCAAAGGAATGGATTACTTGCCATTTATCAGCTTTTTCTTTAAGCACCACATCTAAATACAATGACAAAGCTATTCCAACTGAATCAAATCCAGGACCAACATTTGCCGTACTAGCAGGGACACGAACACTTAATGGTATCACGACATAATCACCCCTTTAATATGATCTTTAATCTGTTTTATATCATTTGACACACTTGCGATGTCTAGTTGATTTGAAGAAATAGCGATATCAGGATCCTTCAAACCATTTCCAGTTAATACTGCAACAACTGTTTCTCCCTTTTTGATTTTTCCAGATTTAACATGTTTAATTACGCCGGCTAATGAAGCATTTGATCCTGGTTCAGCGAAAACTCCTTCAGTTTTTGCCAATAACCTATACGCATGTAAAATTTCTTCATCTGATACCATATCTATTTCACCACAAGACTGCTCGGCAGCCTCTACTGCATACGACCAACTTGCTGGGTTACCAATGCGAATTGCTGTTGCGATTGTTTCAGGCTCTTCAATTACATGCCCTTTTACAATTGCCGCTGCTCCTTCTGCTTCAAAGCCATGAATTCTTGGCTTCTTATAACCTTTTTCTTTCTCATATTCACAGAAGCCTTTCCAATATGCTGTAATATTCCCTGCGTTCCCAACAGGGATAGCTAGAACATCTGGTGCATTTTGCAATTGGTCACAAATTTCAAATGCTGCTGTTTTTTGTCCTTCAATTCGATAAGGATTCACTGAATTTACTAATGTAATCGGCTCTTCTGCAGCAATATTTCTTACAGCCTTAAGTGCATCATCGAAATTCCCTTCTATTGAAATAATTTCAGCTCCATAAGCGACCGCTTGTGCTAATTTTCCATGTGCAATCTTTCCTTCAGGGATTACGATTATACATTTCAACCCAAGACGTGCCGCATATGCTGCAGCTGATGCTGATGTATTACCTGTTGATGCACAAATGATTGCTTCTGAACCTTCTTCTTTCGCCTTAGCAACTGCCATCACCATACCACGATCTTTAAAAGAACCTGTCGGATTCGCTCCTTCGTACTTACCATATAGCTGAACCCCTAATTGCTTTGATATATTTAATAACGGAATAAGAGGTGTGTTTCCTTCCATTAAACTGACATCAGGTGTGTTTTCATTCACCGGTAAATAAGAAGCATATTGTTTTAATAGTCCTTTATACATATTGTTTTTCCTCCTCAATAATGTAGTAACTGTTTATTTCACTTGCGACAGCTTCTATCGCTCCTAAAACTCGTTCGAATTGATATTTGGAAGTTCGATGTGTCACAACAACAACTTCTGCCAGTTCACGGTTTAAAGGTAATTGAATAACTTCTTTTAAACTTACAGAGTAATTAACGAAACATTCTGTTATTTTTTGTAACATCCCAGGCTCATCTCGTAATGAAATACGCAAGAAATATTTCGAAACTACTTCTTCATCACCTTGTAATTCATAAGGAACTGGTTCTTTTAACGCACTTTTATTTTTCGGCACTTGATTCATATTTTTAACGATGGAAATAATATCACTTACTACAGCAGAACCAGTTGGCAACTTTCCAGCTCCAGGTCCGTAAAACATTACTTCTCCTACCGCTTGACCGTGAACATATACTGCATTAAATTCATTATTTACATTCGATAATGGATGACGACTTGGTAAAAGTGTCGGTTCTACACTTAAATGAATGGCTGATCCTTGTTTTTCTGCTTTCCCAATTAACTTCATAGTAAATCCTAACTTTTCAGCCATTTGTAAATCTTCTTTTTCGACCTTTCGAATCCCTCTTACTTGCACATCATCTAATGAAACATTCATCGAAAAACCTAAGTTTGCAAGAATTGCTACCTTTCTCGCCGCATCTAGTCCATCTACATCTGCTGTCGGATCCGATTCTGCAAAACCTAATTTTTGCGCTTCCTGTAAAGCCTCTTCATAAGACCACCCATTTTGACTCATTTTTGTTAACATATAATTTGTTGTACCATTTACAATTCCCATTATTTTTTCAATTTGATCTGATGCTAGCCCGTCAGTTAGTCCTCTTAACACTGGAATACCGCCTGCTACGCTCGCTTCATAACATAAATCACAATCATTATCGTTTGCCAGTTGAAGAAGCTCTGCACCATATACAGCCATTAAATCTTTATTTGCTGTTACGACATGTTTTTTATTTTCTAAAGCCTTAACAATATGCTGTTTTGCTTCTTCAATTCCGCCCATTACCTCTACTACAATATCAATATTTGAATCATTTAGAACTTCATCTGCATGACTTGTTACTGCAATTCCGTCAATACAAACATCGCGTTCTTTTTCCAAATCACGTACAACGACTGTTTTCACTTTCACTTCGTATCCTGTATCAAGAGCGATTTTTTTATAATGTTCTTTCAAAATATGAACAACACCACTTCCGACCGTACCTAAACCTAATACCCCAACATTTATAACGTTATTCATCTTCTAATCTCCTCCTAAAAGTTTAATTGTTACACCTATAAATCACCTTACTCTGCTTTTTTGTCATGCAGGTGGTGGTTATTTCCGTACTTATAAATAGTTTCATGTTACCGCACCTCCCTTCAAAGTAATAAAAAAAAACACACCCATCCCTAGGAAAGGGACGAATGTGTTTTCGTGGTTCCACCCTTGTTCCAATCTAGACGTATTTCTCCCTAGATTGCTCAAGTTCAGATAACGGCTGATACCGTCAATAATTACTAGATTACTCGTTCACTATTGAAGTTCAAAGGTGGTAAAATCATTTCTCGTGTTAGGAAGCTCACACCCTTGGCTTCCCTCTCTGTAAACCGTAAAAATGATTTCTTGTCCTTATCGTTACTTTTTCGTTCATGT